>DAMBCY010000177.1:0-7749 GCA_032056255.1 Cellulomonas sp.
CGTCCTCGAACGCCCGCAGGACGGTGCCCGTGTACATCTCGGCGACGAACAGGGCGAGCATCCACGGGACGCGCTTGCGCCACAGCATCCACGGCGAGGCCCGCAGGTACGGCACGTCGAGCGGCTGCGCGCCGCCCTGGCGCACGGCGTCCTCGGTGGCCTCCTCCTCGACGATGTCGGCGACGTCGTCGCGCGTGAGCACGCCGAGCAGCCGGCCGTCGTCGACGACGGGCAGGGCCGTCAGGTGGTGCCGCTGCAGCAGCTGCGCGGCCCGCTCCTGGTCCGCCGTGGGGGCGACCTGCACGACGTCCCGGCGCACCAGGTCGTCGACCGGGCGGTCCGGTGCGGCGAGCACGAGGTCGCGGAACGACACCGCGCCCAGCAGGACGTCCGGCCCGGCGTCGGCGGCACCGGGACCGGCGCCGCGGTGGTCCGGCTGCGCCTCGGTGACGTAGACCTCGCCGCCCTCGGTCGCGGACGCGGTCTGCTCGCGGACGGCGTCCACGGCCTGCCGCACGGTCATCGTCGGGCGCACCGTGACCACGTCGGGGTTCATCCGGGCGGCGGCGGACTCGGGCGGCCACGCGAGCAGCCCGCGCACGACGGCCGACCGGGTCAGGCGCATCGCGGCGAGCAGGCCGGCACGCTCGGCGTCGGGCAGGGCGCGGAGCACCTCGGCGGCCTCGTCGGCGTCGAGCACGTCCACGAGGCCCGCGGCGACCGCGGGGCTGACGACCAGGACCACCTCGGCGGCGGTGTGCGGGTCCAGGGACCCCATCAGGTCGGCGGCCGACGCGGGGTCGAGCAGGGCGACCAGGCGCCGCACCTGGGCGTCGGACAGCTCGGCGAGCTCGTCGGCGCGGGTGCGGCCGTCGGGCGTCCCGCGGAGCCAGGCCGCGAGCGCCTCGCGGGTGCCGACGGCGACGACGTCGTGCAGGTCGAGGTCGACAGGGACGGCCACGGGACGGCGCGGGGCGATCAGGGTGGTGGGACGGGTCATGGCGGGTTCTCCTCACGGGGAGGGGCCCTCGTCGCAGGGCCACCCGGCGCGTCCGGACCGGGGCGCGGGGGCGCGCACGCCCGCGCCGACCGGCCGTCCGGGAGCAGCCCGGAGGGGCACGGTCGGCGCGGCGTGCGTGGCAGGGCGCCGCACGGCGGTCCGTCCCGGCCTGGTGCGCCGCACCGTCGGCGGCGCGCGCGTCGTCCGCTGCGGGCAGCGGGGACGTCGCGCCGGAGGCGGCACGGCACGGTCAGGGGCCGGGGCGGCGGACGAACGGGTGGTCACGGCACGGGCCGGTGACGGTGGAGCGCGCCGCTCGGGCGACCGAGGGCGCTGCGCCGCACGGGGCGGCGCCGGAGATCCGTCGACGCCGGACGTCCGCGGCGCGCGGTTCCCGCCCGGGGGCCTCAGGACCGCGCGCGTCGCACGACGGGCGTCGACGGATGCCGACTACTCGCGGTGTCGTCCATCGCGTCCACCTCCTCGCGTCGTGCGGGACCGGGCCGGCCGGCCCGCCCCAGACCCTAGACCTCGTCGCGGTCACGGCCAACCCCCGCGCGCGATCGTGCACGAAGCCCTCACCCCCGCGGCACCCCGGAGGCACGCTGGGGCGCGCGGGGCGGCCCTGCGGCCGGTGGACAGCCCGGTGGGTGCGGGGGCGCCCGCCGATAGGGTGGACGACGTGACGCAGGCATGGGACGACGAGTGGCCGCTACCCGACGAGCCGCCCTACGACCCGGCCGACGAGCCGCCCGACGAGCCCGGTCCGCCGCACGGCCCGCAGGCTCGCCCGCAGCCCGGCCCGCAGCCCGGTGCACCGTCCGGCCGCGGCGGCACCGTGCCGCCCACCGGTCCCGGCACGCCCTCCGGGGGCGCACCGGGTGAGCCGCGCCCGGTTTCCCGGCCCGCGCACGACGCCACGACCGGTCGCGCGCCCGTCGACGTGCTGCGCGAGGTCTGGGGCTACGACGCGTTCCGGGGCGAGCAGGCCGAGATCATCGAGACCGTCGTGGCCGGGGGCGACGCGCTCGTCCTCATGCCGACCGGCGGCGGCAAGTCGCTCTGCTACCAGGTCCCCGCGCTGGTCCGGCAGGGCACCGGCGTCGTGGTCTCGCCGCTGATCGCGCTGATGCAGGACCAGGTGGACGCGCTGTCCGCCGTCGGCGTCCGGGCGGGGTTCCTCAACTCGACCCAGGACCTCGCGCAGCGCCGGGCGGTCGAGCGGGCGCTGCTCGACGGCGAGCTCGACCTGCTCTACCTCGCCCCCGAGCGCCTGCGCGTGCCCGAGACCCTCGCGCTGCTCGACCGGTGCACGATCAGCCTGTTCGCCATCGACGAGGCGCACTGCGTGTCCCAGTGGGGCCACGACTTCCGGCCCGACTACCTCGGCCTGTCCGTGCTGCACGAGCGCTGGCCCGGCGTCCCGCGCATCGCCCTGACCGCGACCGCGACCGCCGCGACGCGCGCCGAGATCGCCGATCGGCTCGACCTCTCGGACGCCCGCCCGTTCGTCGCGTCGTTCGACCGGCCCAACATCCGGTACCGGATCGTCCCGAAGGCCAGCCCGCGCCAGCAGCTGCTCGACCTGCTGCGCGCCGAGCACGCCGGCGACTCGGGGATCGTCTACTGCCTGTCCCGCGCGTCGGTCGAGCAGACCGCCGACTTCCTCACCGCCCAGGGCATCACCGCGCTGCCCTACCACGCGGGACTCGACCGCCAGGTCCGCGCGCGCAACCAGGCCCGGTTCCTGCGCGAGGACGGGCTCGTCATGGTCGCGACGATCGCGTTCGGCATGGGCATCGACAAGCCCGACGTGCGGTTCGTCGCGCACCTCGACCTGCCGAAGTCCGTCGAGGGCTACTACCAGGAGACCGGCCGTGCCGGGCGCGACGGGCAGCCGTCCACCGCGTGGCTCGCGTACGGGCTCCAGGACGTCGTGCAGCAGCGCAAGATGATCGACACCTCCGAGGGCGACGCCGCGCACCGGCGCCGGCTGTCCGCGCACCTGGACGCGATGCTCGCGCTCTGCGAGACGGTGACGTGCCGTCGGGTGCAGCTGCTCGCGTACTTCGGGCAGGACACCGAGCCGTGCGGCAACTGCGACACCTGCCTGGACCCGCCGCAGACCTGGGACGGCACGCTCGCCGCGCAGAAGCTGCTGTCGACCGTCGTGCGCCTGGAGCGCGAGCGCAACCAGCACTACGGCGCCGGGCACCTCGTCGACATCCTGCTCGGCAAGCGCACCGCGCGGATCGACCAGCTCGGGCACGCCGCCCTGTCGACGTTCGGCCTCGGCGCGGACCTGCCCGACGCGCAGTGGCGCGGCGTGGTGCGGCAGCTGCTCGCCCAGGGGCTGCTCGGGGTCGACGCGGACGGGTACGGCACGCTGCGGCTGACCGAGGCCAGCGGCGAGGTGCTGCGCGGCGAGCGCACCGTGCACCTGCGGCACGACGCCCGCCCTGCCCGCGCGGCACGCCCGTCCCGCCGCGGCGGTGCGAGCGGCACCGCCGGGACCACCGCGGGCGGGGCCCCTGCCGCCGCGCTCGGGGGCGACGCCGCCGCGGTGTTCGAGCGGCTGCGCGCCTGGCGGGCCGCGACCGCGAAGGAGCAGGGCGTCCCCGCGTACGTCGTGTTCCACGACGCCACCCTCCGGGACATCGCGACGACGCGGCCCGCCGACCTCGCCGCGCTGTCCGGCATCGCCGGGGTCGGGGCCGCGAAGCTCGACCGGTACGGCCCCGGGGTGATCGCCACCCTGGAGGACCGGCCCGTGCCGAGCGCCGAGGAGGTCGCGCGCGAGGCGGCCGCCGTGGGCCTGTTCGCCGAGGAGGGCGGCGACGCCTGATGCTCGCCGTCCTGTCCGCGCTCGGCACCATCGCCGTCGTGGTCGGCGCGGGCTGGTTCGTCGGGCGCACCGGCGTCCTCGGCGAGGGCGCCCAGCGGGTGCTCGCCGCCACCGCCTTCACCGTCGCGACCCCGGCCCTGCTGATCGACACGCTCGGCCGCGCCGACCTGGGGCTGCTCGTGTCGCGGTCCGCGCTGGTCACGTTCCTCACCACGACGGTCGTCGCGCTGCTCGCCGGCGGCTACTTCGTGCTGCTGCGGCGCCGGCCGGCCGGGGACGCGGTCGTGGGGGTGCTCGCCTCGGCGTACGTCAACGCGGGCAACATCGGCATCCCGCTGACCGCGTACCTGCTCGGCAGCGTCGTCAGCGTCGTGCCGCCCACGCTCTACCAGCAGCTCGTGCTCGGCCCGATCGCGCTCGTGGTGCTCGACGCGCGCAACCGGCAGGCCAGGGCGGGGACCGTCGTGGAGCCGGCGCGTCCGGGCGTGCTGCGGTCGGTGCTCGGGCGGACCCTGCGCAACCCGGTGATCGTCGGGACCCTCGTGGGCCTGGTCCTCGCCGCCCTGCCCTGGACGCCGCCCGACGTGGCGCTCCAGCCGCTCGCGCTGCTCGGTGCCGCGGCACCGCCGCTCGCGCTCCTCACCTTCGGGATGTCGCTGGCCGCGCCGCGCGTCCGCGCCGACCGCAGCCCCCGCGCGGACCTCGTGGTCGTCGCCGTGCTGCGCTCCGTGGTGCACCCCGCCCTCGCGATCGGGCTCGGCAGCCTGCTCGGGCTGCACGGGACGACGCTGCTCGCGGTCGCCGTGGTGTCGGCGCTGCCGACCGCGCAGAACGTGCTGGTGTACGCGATCCAGTACCGCCAGGGCGCCGCCCTCGCCCGGGACGCGGGCCTGCTGACGACGCTGCTCGCGGTGCCGTCGCTCCTGGTCGTCGCGGCCCTGCTCGGCTGACCGCGGCCGGTGCCGGCCCTGACGGCGTCACCGCCCGCGGTCGCGCCCGCGGACGTGGGGGCTGCGCCGTGCCGCCCGGCGCGCCGTTCAGCAGCGCCGCACAAGCAGCGCCGCTCACGCAGCGCCGCTCCGGCGGCCGAGGTCGGCGAGCGCGGCGTCGAGCGCCCCCAGGTAGGCCACCGGGTCCTCGCGGCGGATGTTGTGCCCCACCCCCGGCACCTCGACGTGCGTGAGGAGCCCGGTCGGTGCGGAGCCGAGCAGCTCCGCCGCGCGAGCCGCCTGCCGGCGGGTGACGACACCCCGCCCCGGGCCCGCCGTCAGCAGCGTGACGGGGACCGCGAGACCCGCGAGCGCCTCGACCCAGTCGCGGGCGAGCCAGTCGTGCGGCACCCGGGCCAGCGCCGGGTCGAGACCGGTCTTCGCCCGCGCCCAGCCGCGGATCTCCGCCTCGGACCACCCGGGGTTGTCGCGCCGTCCGACGGCGGCGACCTGCTCGGCGGTCCGCCCGGCGAGCGCCGCGAGGGCACCGACCAGCCACACGGGTCTGCCCTGGTCGTCGCGCGCGCCGCCCTCGACCGGCCCGGAGGTCCCGGCACCGCCCGGCGCCGCACCCCGGCTCGGGTCCTCGTGCCACGCCGGGTCCTCCAGCAGCAGCCCGGCGACGAGCTCGGGCGCGGTCAGCGCGAGCTCCTCGGCCGTCACGCCGCCCATCGAGTGCCCGACGACGAACGCCGGACCCAGGGCGAGCTCCCGCAGCGCGGCGGCGACGTCGGCGGCCAGCGCGGCGGTCGTGAACGGCTCGTCGGGCAGGGGGACGCCCCCGTGCCCACGCGCGTCCAGCGCGATCACGCGCCGCGCGCCGCCGGCGAGGTGGTCGACGACCAGGGGCCAGCAGGCGGACGAGTCGCTCAGGCCGTGCAGCAGGACGACCGGCGCGGGGGCGGTCGCCCCGGTCACCACCGGCCGGTCCCGTGCACCGCGTGCGGCTCGATCGCCGCGAGCTCCTCCGCGGTGAGCGGCGGGGCCGCCAGCGCGGCCACGTTGTCCTCCAGCTGGTCGACCGACGACGCCCCGATGATCGCGGACGTGATCCGGGGGTCCCGCAGCACCCAGCTGAGCGCCAGCTGCGCCAGGGTCTGCCCGCGCCCGGCCGCGATCTCGTGCAGCGCCCGCGCCCGGGCGAGGTAGGTGTCGCTCAGCGCGTCCGCCGACAGGAACCGGCTGGTCGCCGCGCGCGAGCCCGCGGGCACCTCGCCGGACAGGTAGCGACCGGTCAGCAGGCCCTGCTGCAGCGGCGAGAACACGACCGCCCCCACGCCCAGGTCGCCCACCACGTCCAGCAGCGTCTCGCTCTCGCCCTCGGCCACCTGCTCGACGTGCCGGTTGAACATCGAGTAGCTCGGCTGGTGCAGCAGCAGCGGGGTGCCGAGGTCGGCCAGGATGCGCGCGGCCTCCCGGGTGCGCGACGGCGAGTAGTTCGAGATGCCGGCGTACAGCGCCTTGCCGCTGGTGACCGCGGTGTGCAGCGCCCCCATCGTCTCCTCCAGCGGCACGGAGGGGTCGGGGCGGTGGGAGTAGAAGACGTCGACGTACTCCAGGCCCGTGCGGGTCAGCGACTGGTCGAGCGAGGACAGCAGGTACTTGCGGGACCCGCCGTCGCCGTACGGGCCGGGCCACATGTCGTAGCCCGCCTTCGTCGAGATGACGAGCTCGTCCCGGTACGGCCGCAGGTCCTGCGCCAGGTGCCGCCCGAGGTTGGCCTCCGCGGAGCCGTACGGCGGTCCGTAGTTGTTCGCCAGGTCGAGGTGCGTGATGCCGAGGTCGAACGCGCGCCGCAGCACCGCGCGCTGGGTCTCCACCGGGTTCCCGTCGCCGAAGTTGTGCCACAGGCCGAGCGACAGCGCGGGCAGGTCCAGGCCGCTGCGTCCCGCCCGGCGGTAGGGCATCTGCTCGTACCGGTCGTCGGCGGCGCGGTAGGGCGGCATGGTCGGCATCGCGGGGGGTCCTCCTCGTCGGGGTCGGGCGGGGCGCGCCCGCGCCCACGCTAGTCCTCGGCGCCCCCGGGCCGCTGCGGCCTGCGGCGGCCGCCGCACACCGGCGGTGAGAGGATCGCCCCCGTGCTGCACGTCGTGTTCTTCGAGCCCCGCATCCCCGGCAACACCGGCAACGCCATCCGCCTGGCGGCCGCCACCGGGGCGACCCTGCACCTGGTGGAGCCGCTGGGCTTCGTGATGGACGAGCCGCGGCTGCGGCGCGCCGGCCTGGACTACCACGACCTCGCGCACGTCGTCGTGCACCCCGACCTCGACGCGGCGATGGCCGCCCTGGCACCGGCCCGGGTGTTCGCGTTCACCACGCACACCGAGACCCGGTTCACCGACGTCGCCTACCGGGACGGGGACGCGCTGCTGTTCGGCCCGGAGCCCACCGGTCTGCCGCCGGAGGCGCTCGCGCACCCGGGCGTGACGGACCAGGCGCGCATCCCGATGCTCCCGGGGCGCCGCTCGCTCAACCTCACCAACGCGGCCGCCACCGCGCTCTACGAGGCCTGGCGCCAGCTCGGCTTCCCCGGCGGCATCTGACAGGGCGCCGGATCGGGTCCACATGCCGGACTCCGGGGTGCGGTGCGGCACGCACTTCGGCATGCTCGCGCGGCACGACGTCGTCGACCGAGGAGACCTCCGGTGTCCATGCCCAGCCGCAGCGTCCTGCGCCGCAAGTCCGTGGAGGACTCGCTCGCCACGACCGACGACCCGGAGCGGTCCCTGCGCCGTGACCTCACCGCCTGGGACCTCGCGGTCATGGGCGTGGCGGTCGCGGTCGGCGCCGGCATCTTCTCCGTCGGCGCGACCGCCGCGGCGAACTACGCCGGCCCCGGCGTCATCCTGTCGTTCCTCATCGCCTCGGTCGTCTGCGCCCTGGCCATCATGTGCTACGCCGAGTTCGCCTCGACG
>DAMBCY010000178.1:0-7715 GCA_032056255.1 Cellulomonas sp.
GGGCGACCCGGGCGGGCGGGCCGGGCGGGGCGGACGGGGCGGCGACGGCGGGCGACGGGCGTTCCGGTCATCTGCCGAGACTAGGGGCGGTGCTGCCGGAGCGCCGGGAGCCGCGCGGGCCGTGTCCCCCCGCGGGGGACCCGGGGGCCGCGGACCCGGCGGCGCGGGGGCGCCCCGGCGCCCGGTCGTTCCGACACGTGGACCCGTGGACCGCGATGTGAGACAAGAAGGGGCCGGCGTGACACCCCGCCGACCGGAGGCGTATGGTCGCCGTCATGCGGACGAACCTCCTCCTCGTAGTACTTCCCAGGCGCGCCGGCTGAAGCCACGCACGGAAGGCTCTCGTCAGCGCGCTCACCCCTCGACCGGCCCGGCTCCTCGGGCCCGAGGGGTTTTTTCGTGCCGACGCCGCCACCGCCGGCACCACCAGCAGCACCAGGCTCCACCAGCACCGACGCCAGGAGACATCGATGGTCCAGGGTCCCCACCCGGCACCTCCCCGCAGGCCGGCCCCGTCCGCCGCAGCGCCCGCCGCGCCCGCGACGCCCGAGCAGCGTGAGCCCGCGCGGCTCGCGCCCGAGCCCGCCACCGCACCGCGTGCCATCGTCACCGAGCAGGTCACGGGCGCGGAGTCGATCGTCCGCTCGCTCGAGGAGGTCGGCGCCGAGGTCGTCTTCGGCATCCCCGGCGGCGCGATCCTGCCGCTCTACGACCCGCTGATGGACTCGAAGCGGATCCGGCACGTCCTGGTCCGCCACGAGCAGGGTGGCGGCCACGCGGCGGCCGGCTACGCGCACGCCACCGGCAAGGTCGGCGTGACCATGGCGACCTCCGGTCCCGGTGCGACGAACCTCGTCACCGCGATCGCCGACGCGAACATGGACTCGATCCCGATGGTCGCGATCACCGGCCAGGTCGGCGCCTCGCTGATCGGGACGGACGCGTTCCAGGAGGCCGACATCGTCGGCATCACGCTGCCGGTCACCAAGCACAACTACCTGGTGACCGACCCGGCCGACATCCCGCGCACGATCGCCGAGGCGTTCCACATCGCCTCCACCGGCCGCCCCGGTCCCGTGCTGGTGGACATCGCCAAGTCCGCGATGCAGTCGAGCACGACCTTCAGCTGGCCGCAGCAGCTCGACCTGCCGGGCTACCACCCGGTCACGAAGCCGCACGGCAAGCAGATCCGCGAGGCCGCCCGGCTGCTGGCGACCGCGCGGCGCCCGGTGCTGATGGTCGGCGGCGGCGTCATCCGCTCCGGGGCGTCGGCCGAGCTGCGCCGGCTGGTCGACGCGTCCGGTGCCGCCGTCGTCACCACGCTGATGGCCCGTGGCGCGCTGCCCGACACCCACCCGCAGCACCTCGGCATGCCCGGCATGCACGGCACGGTCGCCGCGGTGGCCGCCCTGCAGAAGGCGGACCTGGTCGTCGCGCTCGGCGCCCGGTTCGACGACCGCGTGACCGGCAAGCTGTCGTCCTTCGCGCCGCACGCGACGGTCGTGCACGCCGACATCGACCCCGCCGAGATCGGCAAGAACCGTGCGGTGGACGTGCCGATCGTCGGCGACCTGCGCGAGGTCATCACCGACCTGCTGCCCGAGCTCGCCAAGGAGCAGGCGCAGCACGGCAAGCCGGACCTCGAGGCGTGGTGGCGGCAGATCGACTCCTGGCGCGAGACCTTCCCGCTGGGCTACGACGAGCCGAGCGACGGGCACCTGGCCCCGCAGCACGTCATCTCCCGCATCGGCGAGATCTCCGGGCCGGAGTCGATCTTCGTGGCCGGCGTCGGGCAGCACCAGATGTGGGCGGCGCAGTTCATCAGGTACCAGCGGCCGCAGTCGTGGATCAACTCCGGCGGCCTCGGGACGATGGGCTTCTCCGTCCCCGCGGCCATGGGGGCGAAGGTCGGCGACCCGTCCCGCACCGTGTGGGCGATCGACGGCGACGGCTGCTTCCAGATGACCAACCAGGAGCTCGCCACCTGCACGATCAACGACATCCCGATCAAGGTGGCGGTGATCAACAACTCCTCGCTGGGGATGGTCCGGCAGTGGCAGACGCTGTTCTACGAGTCCCGGTACTCGAACACGGACCTGCACACCGGGCACGGCACCGTGCGCGTGCCGGACTTCGTGAAGCTCGCGGACGCCTACGGGGCGGTCGGCCTGCGCTGCGAGACCGCCGCCGACGTCGACGCGACCATCAGGCGGGCGATGGAGATCGACGACCGGCCGGTCGTCGTGGACTTCACCGTGTCCCGCGACGCGATGGTGTGGCCGATGGTCGCCGCGGGCGTCCCGAACGACGACATCCAGTACGCGCGGGGCATCAGCCCGGCGTGGGACCGCGAAGACTGAGCGCGGCGGGAAGAGAGCGAATCATGAGCCGTCACACCCTCTCCGTCCTCGTGGAGAACAAGCCCGGCGTCCTCACGCGCGTCGCGGGCCTGTTCGCCCGCCGGTCGTTCAACATCCACTCCCTCGCGGTGGGCCCCACCGAGCACGAGGAGATCTCCCGGATCACCGTCGTGGTCGACGTCGACGAGCTCCCCCTGGAGCAGGTGACGAAGCAGCTGAACAAGCTGATCAACGTCATCAAGATCGTCGAGCTCGAGGACGCCGCCTCCGTGCAGCGCGAGCTCCTGCTGGTGAAGGTGCGCGCCGACGGCGCCGCCCGCACCCAGGTGCTCGAGGTCGTCGACCTGTTCCGGGCGCACGTCGTGGACGTCGTCCCGGACACCGTCACCATCGAGGCGACCGGCGGCCCCGCGAAGCTCGCCGCGCTGCTCACGGCGCTCGAGCCGTTCGGGGTCCGTGAGATCGTCCAGTCGGGAACCGTGGCGATCGGCCGCGGTTCGCGCTCCATCACCGACCGGGCGCTCGAGCGCGTCACCCGGTCCGCCTGAACCACCCGTCACGCACGACCTGTCAACTGATCAAGGAGATCCATCGTGGCTGAGCTGTTCTACGACGACGACGCCGACCTGTCGGTCATCCAGGGCAAGAAGGTCGCCGTCATCGGCTACGGCAGCCAGGGGCACGCGCACGCGCTGAACCTGCGCGACTCGGGCGTCGAGGTCACCGTCGGCCTGCGCGAGGGCTCGGCGTCCCGGGCGAAGGCCGAGAACGAGGGCCTCGCCGTCGCGACCGTGGCCGAGGCCGTCGCGGGCGCCGACGTCGTCGTCGTCCTGGCGCCGGACCAGGTCCAGCGGCACATCTACCGCGACGAGATCGCCCCGAACCTGCGCGAGGGCGCGGCCCTGGTCTTCGGCCACGGCTTCAACATCCGGTTCGGCTACATCGCCCCCGAGGCCGGCCACGACGTCGTCATGGTCGCCCCCAAGGGCCCCGGCCACCTGGTGCGCCGCGAGTACGCGGACGGCCGTGGCGTGCCGGTGATCGTCGCGGTCGAGCAGGACGCGTCCGGCGCCGCCTGGGCCCTCGCGCTGTCCTACGCCAAGGCGATCGGCGGCCTGCGCGCCGCGGGCATCAGGACGACCTTCACCGAGGAGACCGAGACCGACCTGTTCGGCGAGCAGGCCGTCCTCTGCGGTGGCGTGTCCCAGCTGATCCAGTACGGCTTCGAGACCCTGACCGAGGCGGGCTACCAGCCCGAGGTCGCGTACTTCGAGGTGCTGCACGAGCTGAAGCTGATCGTCGACCTCATCTTCGAGGGCGGGATCACCAAGCAGCGCTGGTCCGTCTCCGACACCGCCGAGTACGGCGACTACGTGTCCGGCCCCCGCGTCATCACCCCCGACGTGAAGGCCAACATGCAGGCGGTGCTGGCGGACATCCAGTCCGGCGCCTTCGCCGAGCGGTTCATCACCGACCAGGACGCGGGCGCCCCGGAGTTCCAGGAGCTGCGCGCCAAGGGCCAGAACCACCCGATCGAGCCCGTCGGCCGCGAGCTCCGCAAGCTCTTCGCCTGGGTCAAGCCGTCCGACACGGACTACGTGGAGGGCTCGGCCGCGCGCTGATCGGAGGTGGGAGCGAGGTACGAGCGCCCGCCGCAGGCAGCGCGCGACCGAGCCCGACCCTGAGCACGGAGGGCTCGGCCGCGCGCTGACCCCCCGCTTCTCCTGACGCCGAGAGAGGACCTTCGCGTCGAGGGAGGGCCCCAGAAGGCTCTGTCTCGACCGGATGGACCTGTCTCGGCGTCGGGGTCTCGGGAGGGGATCGGGGAGGATGGGACGCATGAGCGACCAGACGCACGACGCCCTGCCGGTCGAGGACGACGGCACCGCCGGGGAGATCCTCGCGTTCTGGGAGGTCGCCCGGGTGCGGGCGGGCGTGGTGCGGCTGGTGTCGGTGACCGGGCCCGACGTGCACGGGTCGCTGGTGCCGCCGGTGTGGTCGTTCGGCGACGACCCGGAGCTCGCGGACGAGCTGCTCGGGCTGGTGCTGGACGGTGTGAAGACCGGCACCTCGACGGCGCTGGCCGAGCTGGAGGCGGCCGGCCAGCCGCTGCCGGCGAAGGGCGACCTGTCGATCGTGCTCGACGGCCGGGGCCGCCCCGGCGCGCTCATCCGGACCACCGAGATCGCGACCGTGCCGTTCGGCGAGGTCGACGCGGCGTTCGCGGCCGCCGAGGGCGAGGGCGACCGGACCCTGGAGTCGTGGCGCGCCCAGCACGAGACGGCCTGGCGCCGGGTCCTCGAGGCGCTGGGTGCGGAGCTCGCCGCGCACACGCCGGTGGTCACCGAGCGGTTCGAGCTGCTCTACCCGCGGCCGTCCGACCGGTGAGACACGTCGTCCGCTGAGTGGGACGGATGGGTAGGGTCGAGGGCATGGCGCAGCAGATCAACCTGGCGGTCGTCGCGGGCGACGGCATCGGCACCGAGGTCGTGGAGCAGGGTCTGCTCGCGCTCGACGCGGCCCTGCGGGGCACCGGCACCACGGTGTCGACCACGGCCTTCGACCTGGGTGCGCGCCGCTGGCACGCGACCGGCGAGACGCTGACCGACGAGGACCTGGCCGCGATCCGCACGCACGACGCGATCCTGCTGGGCGCGATCGGCGACCCGAGCGTGCCCTCCGGCGTCCTCGAGCGCGGCCTGCTGCTGCGGCTCCGCTTCGCGCTGGACCACTACGTGAACCTGCGCCCCGCCAAGCTCTACCCGGGCGTGGTCTCCCCGCTGGCGGACCCGGGCGAGATCGACTTCGTCGTGGTCCGCGAGGGCACCGAGGGCCCCTACGTCGGCAACGGCGGCGCGATCCGCGTCGGCACGCCGCACGAGGTCGCCAACGAGGTCAGCGTCAACACGGCGTACGGCGTCGAGCGGGTGGTCCGGGACGCGTTCGCCCGCGCCGCCGCCCGCCCGCGCAAGAAGCTCACGCTCGTGCACAAGCACAACGTCCTCGTGCACGCGGGCCACCTGTGGCGCCGGACCGTCGAGGCCGTGCAGCCGGAGTTCCCCGACGTCACGGTGGACTACCTGCACGTCGACGCCGCCACCATCTTCTTCACCACGGACCCCGCGCGGTTCGACGTCATCGTCACCGACAACCTGTTCGGGGACATCCTCACCGACCTGGCCGGCGCCATCGTCGGCGGCATCGGGCTCGCGGCCTCCGCGAACATCAACCCGGACCGCACCGCGCCGAGCATGTTCGAGCCGGTGCACGGCTCCGCCCCCGACATCGCCGGGCAGGGCAAGGCCGACCCGACCGCCACCGTGCTGTCGGTCGCCCTGCTGCTCGAGCACCTGGGCCACGCGGACGCCGCGGCGCGCGTCGAGGCCGCCGTCGCCGCGGACGTGCTCGAGCGCGCCGGCCGAGTACGGTCGACGGCCGAGGTGGGCCAGGACCTCGCCGCGCGCATCGCCGGCTGAGCGCCCCGCGCACGCCCCTCGCCGCCGCACGCGGACGGGGGGCGGCGCTGTGTCCATCCGGTCGTCGCCCCAGGTACCGTCAGACCGACTCCTGGTGAAAGGCCCGAGACCGATGAGCATCTCCGACACGACCGACCTCTCCGCCTCCTTCGAGGTGCGCCCCACCGACTCGCCGACCCCCGACGCCGAGCGGGAGTCGCTGCTCGCCACGCCGAAGTTCGGCACCGTCTTCACCGACCACATGGCGCGCGTCTCCTGGCGGCAGGGTCTCGGCTGGCACGACCGCCGGGTCGAGAAGTACGGGCCGCTCCTGCTCGACCCCGCCACCGCGGTGCTGCACTACGCCCAGGAGATCTTCGAGGGGATGAAGGCGTACCGGCACGAGGACGGGTCCGTGTGGACCTTCCGCCCCACCGCGAACGCCGACCGGCTGCAGCGCTCCGCCCGCCGCCTCGCGCTGCCGGAGCTGTCCACCGAGGACTTCCTCGCGTCCGTCACCGCGCTGGTGCGGACCGACGAGGCGTGGGTGCCGTCGGGCGAGGAGACCAGCCTGTACCTGCGGCCGTTCATGTACGCGTCCGAGGCGTTCCTCGGGGTGCGGCCCAGCCTGGAGGCCGAGTACCTCGTCATCGCCTCGCCGGTCGGCTCGTACTTCGCGGGCGGCGTGCAGCCGGTGTCGATCTGGGTGTCGCAGGACTACGCGCGCGCGGCGGCCGGCGGGACCGGCGCGGCGAAGTGCGGCGGCAACTACGCCGCGAGCCTGCTCCCGCAGCAGGAGGCCTACGCCCGCGGCTGCGAGCAGGTCTGCTTCCTCGACGCCGCCACGGGCACGCTGCTGGAGGAGCTCGGCGGCATGAACGTGTTCGTCGTCGGCGCCGACGGCTCGGTGTCGACGCCGCGGCTCACCGGCTCGATCCTCGAGGGCGTCACGCGGTCCTCGATCCTGCAGCTGCTCGCCGAGGACGGCCGCGACGTCCGGGAGCGCGACATCCCGCTGGCCGAGCTGCTGGACGGGCTGCGCGACGGCTCCGTGGCCGAGGTGCTCGCCTGCGGCACGGCGGCGGTCGTCACCCCGATCGGGCGCCTGGCGGGCGAGGACTTCGACGTGACCGTCGGCGACGGCTCGGCCGGCCCGGTGATGCAGAGCATCCGCACCCGCCTGACGGACATCCAGTACGGTCGCGCGGCGGACCCGCACGGCTGGATGCACCGGCTGGTCTGACCGGCGGGCCCGGCGCGCGTCGGCCCCGTCCGCTCGCTGGACGGGGCTGACGCGGCGCGCGGGGTGTGCCACGATGTGCCGTATGACCGACCGGCACCCGATCGTCATCGCCTAGCGCGTCCGCTGCCACCCCTCGCGGACGCGCCGACCTCCCGATCCCGGGGGGTCTTTTTGTTGCCGACCAGGCTGACCCGGCTCGCACCGTCCTCCTCGCCGAGAGAAGACCGACCGTGACCTCAGACCCGCGCGACGCCGCCCCCGCGGCGCCCGGACACCTCCCGCGCTCCGGCGCCGCCCACCCCGCCGGTGGCGCGGTCGAGCCCGGCGCGTTCGACGTCTACGACACCACGCTGCGCGACGGCGCCCAGCAGGAGGGCATGAACCTGTCGGTCGCCGACAAGCTCGCGATCGCCCCGCTGCTGGACGAGCTCGGCGTCGGGTACATCGAGGGCGGCTGGCCGGGCGCGATCCCGAAGGACACGGAGTTCTTCGCCCGCGCGGCCAAGGAGCTCGACCTGCGGCACGCCGTGCTCGCGGCCTTCGGCGCCACCCGCAAGCCGGGCGTGCGGGCGTGGGACGACCCGCAGCTGCGCGCGCTGCTCGACTCCGAGGCCCCGGTCGTCACGCTGGTGGCCAAGTCGGACTCGCGGCACGTCG
>DAMBCY010000179.1:0-7693 GCA_032056255.1 Cellulomonas sp.
GCTCCCGGTGCTGCAGGCCCATGATGATGCCGTTCGCCCGGGCGGTGACCACGAGATCGTCGGGCACGGTGCCGTCGACGACGGCCAGCGAGTGGTACCGGGTGGCGGTGAACGGGGTCGGGAGACCCGCGAAGACCCCCTCGCCGTCGTGCGACACGAGGCTGGTCTTGCCGTGCATGAGCTCGGGGGCGTGCGTGACGGTGCCGCCGAACACCTCGCCGAGCGCCTGGTGCCCCAGGCAGACGCCGAGCATCGGCGTGCCGGTGGCCGCGCAGTCGCGGATGACCTGCATCGACGCGCCGGCCTCGGACGGGGTGCCGGGGCCGGGCGACACGAGCACGCCGTCGAACCCGGTCCGCTCGGCGAGCGGCGGCACGGCGTCGTTGCGGACCACGACGGTCTCCGCGCCGAGCTGGTCGAGGTACCCGACGATCGTGTAGACGAACGAGTCGTAGTTGTCGACGACGAGGATGCGGCTCACGGGCGTCACTCCCCCACGGTGGTGTCGTTGAACGGCATGTACGGCGACAGCCACGGGAACACCCACTCGAAGCAGAGGGCGAGCACCCCGACGGCGAGCACCAGCAGGATCAGCACCCGCACGAGGGCGGGCCCGGGCAGGTGCCGCCACAGCCATCCGTACATCAGGAAGCCTCCAGCAGCTCGGCGGGCACACCCTCGCCGACGGGTGCCCAGTAGTCGAGCACGCCGTGGACGATGTACCGCTCCCGGGCGGAGAACATCGGGTGGCAGGTGGTCAGGGTGATGGACCGCTCGGTCGGCTCGACGCCGGGTTGGCCGGGCACGGGCGCGATGACCTCGACCTGGTCGGGCAGGACGATCGAGGACTCGGTGACCCGGTAGACGTACCAGGCCTCGTCGGTCCACACGACGACCGGGTCGCCCTCCTGGAGCTCCTCGATCCGGTTGAACGGCTTGCCGAAGGTCGTGCGGTGCGCCGCGAGCGAGAAGTTGCCGACACCGCCGGGCATCGCCGTTCCCTCGTAGTGCCCGATCCCGAGCGGGTTCAGCACGTTCGGGCGGTCGGTGCCCTGCGTGATGGTGCGGGTCGGCTCGCCGTCCCACCGCGGCACGCGCAGGGACGCGAACGTGGTGAGGTACGGCGGCTCGTCCATCACGGGCGGGTCGTCGTACCGGGGGGTGACGACGGCGGGTGCGTCGTCCTGCAGCGGCGCCAGGGGCTCGTCCCAGCCCTGCTCGGCGACGATCTGCGCCTGCTCGCGGTCGGCGACGACGTCGGTCCACCAGAGCTGCCACGCGAGGAAGGCGAGCAGCAGGACGCCGGCGGTGATCAGCAGCTCGCCCAGGACGCCGACCGCCCCGAGCACGAACCCGCCGCCGGGGCTCCGCCGCGCAGGACGCCTGGCCGGTCCGCCGCCGCCGTCGCGCGGCTCCGCGCGCCGCCGGCCGCCGTGCCGCGGGGTCGCACCCGCGGGGCCCTCGTCCGAACCGTCCAGCGACGGCCACGACACCTCGGTCCCGCTCACGTCCCGCTCATCCCTCGGTGTCCTCCCGGCGCACGTCCGTGCTCGTCGCGGTGCCGTTCTCGGCGACGAGCCCGGGCAGGACCTCCGTGCCGGACGGCACGCTGGCGTACCTCATGTCGACCGCACCATCGTAGGCGGGCACGTCGAGGCCGCCGTCGGGCTCGGTGACCGACCAGCCGAGCCCGACCGCGTCGACCCACGACCGGTAGGCGCGCACGGCGGGGTCGGCGTCGAGCGCCGCGACCAGGTCGTCCGGGTCGCCGACGGCGGTGACGACGTACGGCGGCGAGTAGCGCCGTCCCTGCAGGGACAGCACGTTGCCGATGCACTGGAACGCGCTGGTCGAGATGACCCGCTGGTCCATCAGGGCCATCGCCTCGGCGCCGCCGGCCCAGAGCGCGTTGATCACGGCCTGCAGGTCCTGCTGGTGCACGACGAGGTCGTCGGGCCCGACGCCGGCGGGCCGCGGGCCGTCGGCGGGCGCGTCGTCGAGGCTGACGGTGATGCCCGTGCCGGTGACGGCGACCTTGCCGGACGCGATGTCGAAGGCCGGGCCGGCGGACTGCCACTCCAGGCCGACGGTGTCGGTCTGCTGCTGCGTGAGGGTGTCGACCTGGGCGCGCAGGGCCGCGACCTCGTCGGCGAGCCGCTCCCGGCGGGCGTCCTCGTTGGTCTGCAGCCCCGCGAGGTCCTGCGGCTGCCGGGCGTCGGTGCCGCGGGCGAGGCGGGCGTTCGCGGTGAACAGGGCGCCGGCCAGGGCCATGACGAGGGCGACGGAGACGGTGCCGCGCAGCGCCCGGCCGCGGGCCTGCCGGGCGAGGCGGTGCTGGGCGTGCTGGCGGGCGGCGTGCAGCCGCGCGGCCGCGTCGGCGGCCGGAGCCGGTCCGCCCGTGGCGGGAACGGGCTGCTCGGGGCGCGCCGCCGCGTGGGCGCCGTGGGCGCGCCGCTCGGGCTGCTCGTCCGACACGCTTCTCCCCCTCCGTTCCGCCACTACGCTAGGCCACGTTCGTGATCGCCGTGCGCGCGGCCGCCGAGGATCGCGCGCGGATCAGGACGATGTCAGCCGGTCGAGGTCAGGAGCATCCCGTGCCCAAGTCGAGGACGCGGCAGAAGTCGCACTACACCGCGCCCCAGGAGCGCTCCGCGGGACCGGGTGTCAACCCGCCGTGGTTCGTCCCGGTGCTCGGCGCCCTGCTGCTCATCGGTCTCGCGTGGATCGTCGTCACCTACCTGACGAACTTCGACTTCCCGATCCCGGGCATCCGGTCGTGGAACCTCGCGATCGGGTTCGCGTTCGCGCTGGGTGGTCTGGGGATGGCGACCCGCTGGAAGTGAGGCGGGACCCCGCGCGACCAGCGCGGGGACCCTCCGTCCCCGGGTTCGCCACAGCCTCGTCCCCAGCGCGGGGCGCGTCGTCCCCAGCCCGCGCGGCGCGATGTCCCCAGCCGTGGACAACCCTGTGGATAACTACACCGGTGTAATTCCCCCGCTGTGCGGAACGCCGGGGACGGGGATCAGGCGCCCGCGTAGGTCACCAGGACGGCTCCTGCGAGCAGCGCGGCCACCGCGACGCAGGCGCCGACCGCGACCGCGAGCCGCCGGTCCCGCGGCGCGTACGCGAACGCCGCACCGAGCGCCGCGCCCACGAGCAGCCCGCCCAGGTGCGCCTGCCAGGCGACGCCCGGGAGCACGAAGCCCAGCACCGCGTTGATGCCGAGCACGGCGACGATGCCGCCCGCGCTGCGCCCCGTCCGGCGGAGCACGACGAGGACGGCGCCGAACAGACCGAACACGGCACCCGAGGCGCCCATGAGCATCGTGAACCAGGCGTCGGTCCACGGGGTCGCGAGCAGCAGGAACATCACCGAGCCCCCGACGGCGCTCAGCAGGTACAGCGCGGTGAACCGCCAGCGGCCCAGCATCGCCTCGAGGAACGGGCCCACCGACCACAGCGCGATCATGTTGAACGCGATGTGCGCGATCTGCCCCGGCGAGTGCAGGAAGGCGGAGGTGAGGAACCGCCACGGCTGGACCTCGCCGACCACGGGGACGAACGCGAGGTCGCGCGTCCAGGTCGGCGACACCTGCTGCAGCACGTAGGACAGCACGCACAGGACGATCAGGGTGATCGTCACCACGGGCCGGCCGCCGGTGATCCGGCCGCCGAAGGCGGTCCGTGCGGGACGGGTGGCCCTGGCCCCCTCCCGCACGCAGTCGACGCACTGGATCCCCACCGCGGCCGGGCGCTGGCACTCCGGGCAGGTCGGCCGGCCGCACCGCTGGCACCGCACGTAGGCGACGCGATCGGGGTGACGGGGGCAGACCGGGACGGTCTCCGGGGCGGCGCCCGGCTGCGGGGGGTACGTCATCGAGGGGTCAGGACTCGATCGTCACCGACGCGATCACCACGTCCTCGACCGGGCGGTCGCCCGGGCGGGTCCGGGTCGTGGCGATCGCGTCGACGACGGCACGGCTCTCCTCGTCGGCCACCTTGCCGAAGATGGTGTGCTTGCCGTTGAGGTGCGGCGTCCTCGTCACGGTGATGAAGAACTGCGAGCCGTTGGTCCCGCCGACCTTGCCGGAGACCGGGTCGCGGCGCTGGCCGGCGTTCGCCATCGCGAGCAGGTACGGCTCGGAGAACTGCAGCTCGGGGTGGATCTCGTCGTCGAACGAGTAGCCCGGGCCGCCGGTGCCGCGACCCAGCGGGTCGCCGCCCTGGATCATGAAGCCGTCGATGACGCGGTGGAACACCACGCCGTCGTACAGCGGGGTCCCGGTGCGCTTCTCGCCCGTCGCGGGGTCGGTCCACTCCTTGTCACCGGTGGCCAGGCCGCGGAAGTTCTCCACGGTCTTCGGCGCGTGGTTCGGGTACAGCTCCAGGCGGATGTCGCCACGGTTCGTGTGCAGGGTCGCGTACATGCCCGTCATCCTGTCACGGCCCGACCACGCACGGCCGTGGGGAGAACCTGTGTTCACGGCCGACGAACAGGCTCGCGCCCCCTGCGCGGGAGCCCTGACGGTGGCAGAGTGGGAGGTCAACGGACCTCACGTGAGCAGGAGTGTGTGGACATGGCTTTCCTGACCCGACGGAGCAAGCTCGAGACCGTCACCGACCACCTCGGCTCGGAACGCCTCAAGGACCAGGCGTCGGAGGTGGGCGCGGTGCTCGCGGACGCCGGGGGCAGGGCGGCGGACGGGGCCGGCAGGCTCGCCGCCACCGCGAAGGTGCAGGCCGGCGAGGCCGCGGTGGCCGCGAAGGGCGCCGCGGAGCACGCGCTCGAGTGGACGCAGCCGCGCGTCGAGGCCGCGATCGAGTGGCTGATCCCGCGCATCGACCACCTGTACAAGGAGAGCGTCAAGGCCGCCGCACCCAAGGTCGAGAAGGCCGCGGGCAAGGCCGGACCGGTCATCGACACCGCGCACGACAAGCTCGTGGACGAGCTGCTGCCGAGGCTCGTGCAGGCCGTCAACGACGCGGCGGACCGGGCCGGTGCGGCCGTCGAGCACGCCGCGGGCTCCGGCGCCGGCAAGGCCAAGGCCGCCGCTGCCGCCGCCGCGGTGGCCGCCGCGGCGAAGACCGAGAAGAAGAAGCACAAGGGCGCGAAGCGGTTCTTCCTCGTCGCGACGGTGGTCGGCGCGGGCGCCGCGGTGTTCGCCTGGTCCCGGTCCCGCACGACGACGGACCCGTGGGCCGAGCCGTGGGAGCCCGAGACCCCCACGGCCGACCAGTTCCGCGCCCGGGCCGGTGACGCCGCCGAGGCCGTGGGCGAGGCGGCCGGCGAGGCCGTGGCCCGCGGGCGGGAGGCGACCAAGAAGGCCGCCGACAAGGTCGCCGAGGTCCGGGACGACGTCGAGGAGCGCGTCGCCGACGCGACCGAGAAGGTCTCCGAGGCGGCCGAGAAGGTCACGGAGGCGGCGAAGAAGGCCGCCCCGCGCCGCTCGGCCCCGAAGAAGCCCGACGCCGAGGGCACCACCCCGGAGGCCTGAGCACCGCAGCACCACGCACGACGGCCCGGCACCCCCCGCGAGGGACGTGCCGGGCCGTCGTCGTCCCGGACTCGGCCGCCCACCGGCCGGGGGGTCACCTCGGCGGGGAACCGGGGAGCCAGGCGGCGTCGTGGTCCGGGACCCGCGGCACGCCGGTCCGGACGCGTCCGCGGCGGCGCTCGATCGCCCCGTGCGCCCAGGCCCGCGCGCCCCCGGCGGTCAGCGCGCCCAGCACGCCCCAGCCCAGCGCCGCGACCGGGCCGGCCCAGCACATGGCCAGCGCGCCGGTCACGCCTCCGGCCAGCACGAACCCGCCGGCCGCGGCTCCCCGGGACGGTACGGCGGGCAGCAGCCGGGCGGTGACGACCCCGACCGGGTATCCGACGACCAGCGTCACGACCGCGTGCACCATCCAGACGTAGATCATCATCTGCGCGGTCTCCCCCGCGTCCGCGGCCAGGCCGACCGCGACCGCGGCCACGACGGCCACCGCGGCCAGCACCGCCTGGCAGCGGACGTTCACCGACCACGCGTCGGTCGCGGCGTCGCGCCAGCGGTGCTCGACCGCGACCGGCGCGGAGCCGGCGGGGGCGGACGCGGGTCCCGACGGACCGGCGTGCGGTGCGCCGGCCACGACCGGGGCGTCCGCACCCGGGCCGGGTGCGGCGGGACCGTACGGCGACTCGGGCGGGGTGCTGGTCACGCGGGTCACGCTAGCGGTCCGCCGGCCTCAGCACGCGCGGACGTGCCGCCGGACCAGCTCCGCCGCCCCCGCACCGAGCCGCCGGCACAGCGCGACGAGCACCAGCGCGCACTGCCGGGCGTCGGCGGCGGCGTCGTGGTGGGCGTGCGCGTCGAGGTCGAGCGCGGTCGAGACGTCCGGCAGCCGGTAGGACGGCAGGTCGAGGGCCGACCGGGCCGCGTCGCGGGTGCAGAGCCACGGTGACGGCGGCACGCGGATGCCGTACGCCTCGCTCGCGCGCGTCAGCACCGAGCGGTCGAACGCGGCGTTGTGGGCCACGAAGGCGTCCCCGGCCGCGAACGCCGCCACCGCGGGGTAGACCCGGTCCCACGTCGGTGCGCCCACGACGTGGTGCGGGCGGATCCCGTGGATCCCCATGTTGATGTCGCCGAACACCTCGTGCCCGGGCGGGGGCCGGACGAGGGTGCTCATCGCGTCGACGACGACGCCGTCCCGGACCTTGACGACCCCGACGGCGCAGACCGACGCCCGCCGGGGGTTGGCCGTCTCGAAGTCGATCGCGGTGAAGGACATCCGGGAGAGCGCGGCGATCGGCACGAGGGCATCGTAGGACGAGGACGGGGTGGGCCGGGCGCGCTACCGCCCGCGTCGGTGCAGGTCGTCGCGGTAGCCTGCCCGGCGTGACTGACGACCTCGGCTTCGCCGTCCCCGTGTCCCGCCGCGACCTGACGGCCCTCCGCGCCGGCCTGGAGGCGGTCACGGCCGGCGTCCCGGTCACCGCGACGTTCCGCACCGCGGAGCACGGCCGGTTCACGGTCTCCGGCCGGGCCCGCCGGGACCTGACCGACACGGTGCTCAAGGTGGGCTGGTGGGACCTGACGACGGGCAAGGGCACCGAGCCGGTCGCCGACCTGCAGCGCATCGAGACCACGGGTGCGGAGGACGAGGACCCCGGGACCGACGAGGACGAGCTGCGTGCGGCGGTCGACGGCCTGGAGAGCGGCGACGTCGTGACCGCGGGCTTCGACTTCGAGGGGTGCGGACCGTTCACCGTCTCCGGCGGGGTCCGACGGGACCAGGTCGGCACGGCGTGGGTGCTCGCCGGTCACTTCCTCGCGCACGACGACGTCCCCGCGCCGAGGCTGCGGCACCTGGTGGTCGTCCGGTGAGGGGTGGACGCGGGTGGACTCAAACCGAACACCTGGCAGAGGCTCGATCGGCTCAGTTCCGCATGGAGTCAGGCGAAACTCGCTCTCGGCAACGGGCCGGTCAGTGCCGCTGATGATAAGCCGGGGGTGGTCGCGAACCCTAAGAGACGAGCTAGAACACCCCTCACGGAGAGCCAAGTGGACGCTATCCGAACTGCCCGTACGAACGGCGAGAGCGTGGTCTCCATCTGTCGGCGGTTCGATGTACATCGCATGACGGTATGGACTCACACGAAGGACCTGCTGTCGTTATCAACGCCGCACCTCAGCACACTCAGCATGTTTGC
>DAMBCY010000180.1:0-7682 GCA_032056255.1 Cellulomonas sp.
GTTCTCGTACGTCCCGGACGTGGCCCGCACGCGCGTGGCGGTCGCGACGGACGAGAGTGCTTGGGGCAGGCCGTGGCACGTGCCCGGCGCGGAGCCGCGCACGGTGCGCGAGGTGCTGACCGACGTGGTCGCCGCCGCCGGGACCACGCCGGACGCACCTCGCGTCCGGCGGGTGCCGCGCCCGGTGCTCGCCGCCGGCGCGCTCGTCGTGCCGCTGCTGCGCGAGCTCGGCGAGGTGCTGTGGCAGTTCGACCGCCCGTTCGTCCTGGACGCGTCCGCGACGACCGCCGCGTTCGACGTCCGGGCGACCCCGTGGCCGGAGGTCGTCGCCGCGACGGCGGCGGGGTGGGGCCGGGAGGCTCGACGGGCGGGTGGGCCGCCCCGGGGTTAGCGTGACCGGCGCAGTGCGGCGACGGCGCCGCCCTGCACGACCTCAGGCAGCGGGGCACCCCGGACGCCGCGCCCGACGCGGCACGTGGAAGGCACCGATGCGCGCTCCGACACCCCGCGGTCCCCTCGGCGAGGCCGTGCTCACCGCTCTGACCTCCGGCGACGTCGACCCGGACCTGCCCGAGCTCGCCGCCGAGCGCGCGGGCGCGTCGGGCGACCTGCTGGCGGACGACGACCTGCAGCTGGCCCTCACCCTCCTGTACGAGCTGCACCACCAGGGCGTCGACGGCGTGGACGACGCGCTGGAGTGGGACACGACGCTGCTGCGGACGCGTGCGGCGGTGGAGCGCCGGTTCGAGGCGCAGCTGCGCGCGGACGTCACCGTCCCGCCGGACCTGGTGACGGACCTGGAGGCCGGTGCGGCGGTCGAGGGGCTCGGCCCGGCGGTGGCGCGGGCGCTGTTCGACCTCACGAGCCGGGAGGACGGCCCGAGCCTGTCGGCGTACGTCGCCCGCCGGGCCACCGAGGAGCAGCTGCGCGAGCTCCTGGTGCAGCGCTCGGTCTACCAGCTCAAGGAGGCCGACCCGCACACGTGGGCGATCCCCCGCCTGGCGGGCGTCCCGAAGGCGGCCCTGGTCGAGATCCAGGCCGACGAGTACGGCGGCGGCCGTCCGGAGCGGATGCACGCCGCCCTGTTCGCCCGCACGATGCGGGGCCTCGGGCTCGACGACACCTACGGCCGGTACGTCGACGACGTCCCCGCGATCACGCTGGCCTCGGTGAACATGATGTCGATGTTCGGCCTGCACCGGCGGCTGCGCGGCTGCACCGTGGGGCACCTCGCGGCGTTCGAGATGACCTCCTCGCAACCGAACCGGCTGTACGGCAACGGCTTCCGCCGGCACGGCTACGACGCGGACGTCACGTGGTACTTCGACGAGCACGTCGAGGCGGACGCGGTGCACGAGCAGATCGCCGGCCGCGACCTCGCCGGCGCGCTCGTCGAGCAGCAGCCGGCGCTGCGCGACGACGTGCTCTTCGGTGCGGCGGCCTGCCTCGCCGTCGACGGGCGGGTCGGGAGGCACCTGGTCGAGCGGTGGACCGCCGGGGAGACGTCGCTGCGCCGTCCGCCGACGGCCTCCGCCGAGGGGGTGGTCGCGTGACCGCCGGACGTCCCGCGGTCGTGCTCACCGCGTGCCCCGACGGCCCGGTGCTGGTGCGCGGCGACGTCGAGATCCGCGACGCCGCGGGCCGGGTCGTGCCGCGGCGGCGGGCGACGGTCGCGCTGTGCCGGTGCGGCGCGTCCGCGATCAAGCCGTTCTGCGACGGTTCGCACAAGGCCGTCGGCTTCCGCACGGACGACGAGGTCCCGCGCCCGCCCGAGCCCGTCCCCGGCCCGGACGCCGACCCCGCCGACCCCGCGGCCCGGTCGCGCTGAGCCCGCACCGCTGCGGGTGCGACCGCGTCCGCCTACCGTCGTCGTGATGACTGCGCACCCGACCCCACCGCGCCACGGCGCCCCGGAGCGCCCGGCCGCGCACCGGCCCGGGTCCGTCGCTCCTCGCCGTCCGGCGCCCTCCGACCCCGACGCGGTCGTGGTCGGATCGGGACCGAACGGCCTGGCCGCCGCCGTGACGCTCGCCCGCGCGGGCCTGGACGTGGTGGTCCTGGAGGCGCAGGACACCGTCGGGGGTGGTTCCCGGACCCTCGACCTCGGTCTGGCGCCCGGCGTGCGGCACGACATCTGCGCCGCGGTGCACCCGATGGCGTGGGCGTCGCCGTTCTTCCGCGAGCTGCGGCTGCCCGAGCGGCTCGACCTGCTGACCCCGGAGGTGTCGTTCGCGCACCCGCTGGACGGCGGCCGCGCCGGCCTGGCCTACCGCGACCTGGACCGGACGGTCGAGCACCTGGGGGTCGACGGTGCGGCCTGGCGCCGGCTGTTCGGCCCGCTGAGCGCCCGCTGGCAGGACGTCGTCGCGCTCGCCCTCGGCGACCACCGCGGCGTCCCGGAGGGCGCGTCGGCGGGCACGGCCGCCACGGCGGTGCGGTTCGGGCTCGGCGTCCTGCGCCACGGGTCCCGGGTGGCGCCCTCGCCGCTGCGCACCCCGGAGGCCGCCGCGCTGCTCACGGGCGTCGCGGGGCACGCCATCACGCCGCTGCCCTCGCTCGCCGCGGCGGGCACGGCGGTGCTGCTGACGACGCTCGCGCACGCCGGGCAGGGCTGGCCCGTGGTGCGCGGCGGCTCCCAGGCGATCGTCGACGCCCTGCTGGCGGACCTGGTCCGGCTGGGCGGCCGGGTCCTCACGGGGCACGCGGTGGCCCGGCGCGCCGACCTGCCACCCGCCCGGGCGTACCTGTTCGACACCGGTCCGCGCCTGGTCGCGCAGGTGTTCGCGGACGCGATGCCGGAGCGGCTGCGCCGGGCGTACGCCGGGTTCCGCTGCGGCGGCGCCGCGGCCAAGGTCGACCTGGTGGTGGACGGCCCGATCCCGTGGGCGCACCCGGACGTGCACCGCGCGGGCACCGTGCACCTGGGCGGCACGCGGGACCAGGTGGTCGACGCCGAGCGGACGGTCGCGCGGGGCCGGCACGCGGAGCACCCGCTGACCCTGCTGTCCGACCCGGCGACGCTGGACCCCGGGCGGGCGCCGCGCGGGCGGCGACCGGTGTGGGCGTACGCCCACGTGCCCGCCGGCTCGGACGTCGACCCGACCGAGGCCGTGCTGCGGCAGGTCGAGCGGTTCGCCCCCGGGTTCCGGGACACGGTCGTCGCCGGCCACGCGATCCCCGCGGCCCGGCTCGCGGAGCACGACGCCAACCTGGTGGGCGGGGACATCTCCGGCGGCGCGGTGACCCTGCGCGGGCTGCTGACCCGCCCGGCCCTGCGCGTCGACCCGTTCTCCGCCGGACCGCCCGGGGTGTACCTGTGCTCGGCGTCGGCACCGCCCGGCCCGGGTGTGCACGGCCTGCCCGGCTGGTACGCGGCGCGGCGGGCGCTGCGCGACGTCTTCGGCCGCGCCGCGACCTGACCACCCGGCCGGCTACCCCAGCACGCCGGCGTCCCGCAGCTGCCGGGCGAGCGCCGCCCCGTCCGGCGCGTGCGCCAGGACCACCGGGGAGGCGTCCAGCTCCTCGACGGCGCGCCGCGTGCCGGGCGTCGGCGCGGGCAGGCCGTTGGCGGCGACCTGCTCGGGCACGGAGAGCTCGCGCACGGCGATCGCGGCGACGCGCCCGGGGTGCCGCTCCGCGAACGCCTCGTAGACCTGCGGGTCGTGCTGGCCGTCGTCGCCGAGCAGGATCCAGCGCAGGTGCGGCAGCTCCGTGGCGAGCCGGCGCAGGCTCGCGGTCTTGTGCACCCGGCCGGACCGGAGCAGCGCGGTGCCGGTCGGCCCGAGGTCCGTGAGCAGCAACGAGCCCTGCGGCAGCCCGACACGCTCCAGGAACCGGGCGAGCGCCCCCGCGGTGTTCCACGCACCGGTGGACAGGTAGAACACCGGGGCGTCCGGGTGGGTCTCGGTCAGCTCCCGGTACAGGTCCGGCATGCCGGGCACGGGCTTGCGGCCGGCCTCGGGGCGGACGAGGAAGTTCCAGGCGGCGAGGTGCGGCCGCGGCACCATCGTGACCAGCACGGTGTCGTCGATGTCGCTGACGATGCCGACGGTCGCGGACGGGTCCACCACCTGCACGGGCGCGGGGACGAGGGCCTCGGCGGGGTCGCCGTCGACGGACAGCCACAGCACGCGCCAGCCGGGGTCGAGCGCGATCTCGACGGTGGCGTCCACGTACCCGCCGCGGTCGGTGCGGGTCACGAGCAGCTCGGGGCCGTCGGGCTCGGAGCGGACCCGGACCACCGCTCCCGGCACCTCCGCGGACAGCAGGTTGCGCCAGCCGCGGCGGGCGATGCTGCCGGGCGCGGGGGCATCGGGGTGCGTCAGCAGCACCCGCGCCCGCACCCGGGAGTGCTCCACGGTGCCGTAGGACGGGTAGGTCACGAGGCGCGGCCGGTAGCCGCGACGGGTCAGCGCACGGACGACGCCGGCGTTGAGCCGGTCCTCGGCGCGGGCGGCGAGCCGGGCGATGGTCGACATCGCCTCAGTATCGCGGGCGCGCCGCGACGCCGCCGGTCGAGGCGGGTGCGGGGTCCCGGACCTACGCCACGAGGTGCCGGTCGAGCCGCCGCGTCCGCAGCGGTGCGACCGCGCCGGCCTCGACCCGGGTCTCGGGCTCGAGGACCGCGCGCGGCTCGACGCGCGCGTCCGGACCGAGCTCGCTGCGTGTGCCCACCGTCGACCCGGCGCCGACGCGGGCGCCCCGGCCGACGTGCGCGTGCGCACCCACGGTCGCGGCCACCTCCACGCGGGCACCCGGTTCGACCCAGCAGTGCTGGCCGATGCGCGCGCGTGCCTCCACGCGGGCTCCGGGGTCGACCCACGCCGTCTCGGCGACGTAGGCGGTGTCGTCGACGACGGCTCCCTTGGCGACGAGCCCGCCGCCGTTGTCGTGCCGCTGGTAGCGCACGACCGTGCCGTCGTCCTGCTCGAGGTCCTCGTATCGCTTCTTCATACCGTTCGTCTCAACGCACGAGGCGCCCCCCGTGTTCCAGCCTGCGGGAACACCCGGAGGCGCCTCGCGCGAGCGGGCTCAGCCGAGCAGGCCGCGGTACAGGTCCTCGATGTCCTGGACGGACGCGGGCCGCGGGTTGCCGCCGGCGCAGACGTCCTCGGACGCCGCCTTGGCGAGCGCCGCGACGTCGGCCTCGGTGGCCCCGACCGCGGTGATCGACGTGGGGTTGCCCAGGTCGCGGGTCAGCGCGGCGACGGCCTCGACCGCCGCGGCGCGGACCTCGTCGATCGGCCGCGTGGCGGCGCCCTCGACGCCGAACGCGGCGGCGACGTCCCGGTACTTCTCACCGGAGGCAGGGGCGTTGTACGCCATCACGGGGGCGAGCAGGATGCCGTTCGCGACGCCGTGCGGGGCCGAGTAGAACGCGCCGAGCGGGTGCGCCATGGCGTGCACCAGGCCCAGGCCGACGTTCGAGTAGCCCATGCCGGCGACGTACTGCGCCAGGGCCATCCGCTCCATCGCGTCGGCGTCCCCGTCGGCCGCGGCGCGCAGCGAGGCCGCGATGACCTGGATGGCCTTGAGGTGGAACAGGTCCGACAGCTCCCAGGCGCCGGCCGTGACGTAGCCCTCGATCGCGTGGGTCAGCGCGTCCAGGCCGGTGGCGACCTTGAGGGCCCGCGGCGCGGTCGCCATCATCTCCGGGTCGACGACCGCGAGCACCGGGATGTCGTGGGGGTCGACGCAGACGAACTTGCGCTGGCGCTCGGTGTCGGTGATGACGTAGTTGATCGTCGTCTCCGACGCGGTGCCCGCGGTGGTCGGCACGGCGATGATCGGCACGGACGGCTTCGTGGTCGGCGCGACGCCCTCGAGCGACCGGACGTCCTCGAACTCGGGGTTCGCGACGATGATGCCGATGGCCTTGCAGGTGTCCTGCGGGGACCCGCCGCCGACCGCGACCAGCACGTCGGCGCCCGAGGCGCGGAACGCCGCCACGCCGGCCTGCACGTTCTCGATCGGCGGGTTCGGCAGCACGTCGCTGTAGACCTCGTAGCCGAAGCCCGCCGCGTCCAGCAGCCCCGTGACCCGCCCGGTGACCCCGCTCTCGACGAGCACGGGGTCCGAGACCACGAACGCCCTGGTGAACCCGCGGCGGGTGAGCTCGTCGGGGATGACCTCGACGCTGCCGGCGCCGAAGTAGGCGGTCTGGTTCCAGATCATGCGGTGGGCCATCGCGGCGACCTCCTCGTGCGGTGGGTGAACGGATTCATTCCACACGGCGGAACGCCGGTCCACGAGGGTCGAAGGTCCGCGGGCCGAAGGTCCCGCACGCCGCCACGGCCGCGTGACCAGCGCAGACGCCACCCGAGGCGGGATCGGCCCTCAGCGCAGGTACGCCCGCGCCGCGGCTCGCACGGCCGCCCCGGTGCGCTCGAGCGCCGCCGTCCGCACCGTCCACTGCTGCCAGTACAGCGTCACGTCCTCGTGCCGGCCGGGATCGAGGTCGACGAGCGCACCCTCCCGCTCCCCCGCCGCGGCGTCCCGCTCCGGCAGCATCCCCCAGCCCAGACCGAGCCGGACCGCCAGCACGAAGTCCGCCGACGCGGGCACGTGGTGCCGCGGGACGACGCCCGGGTCGACGCCCCGGGCGCGCAGGTGCCGGTCTTGCAGGTCGTCCTTGCGGTCGAAGACCACGACGGGCGTGGCGGCCAGCACCTGGGGCGGGACGGGCACCACCCGGGCGGGCAGGAGCCCGCGCGCGGCCATCGGCCGGTAGCGCAGCACGCCGAGCCGGTGCGACGTGCAGCCCTGCACCGGGCGCGCGGCGGTGGTGATCGCGGCGACGACCGTCCCGTCGCGCAGCAGGTCGGCGGAGTGGTCCTGGTCCTCGCGGTGCAGGTCGAACAGGATCTCCCCCGCCAGCGGCGCCAGCGCGGGCAGCACCCAGGTGCCGAGCGAGTCGGAGTTCACCGCGACGGGGAGCACCGGCCGCCCGGCCGCCGGGTCGGCGCCGACCGTCGCCCGGGCCTCGTCCGCGAGCCCGAGCACCTGGCGTCCCAGGCGCAGGTACACCGCACCCGCCTCGGTCACCCCTGCCGGCCGGGTCCGGCGTACCAGCACCTGCCCGACCGCGGTCTCGAGCGCGCGGATGCGCTGGCTGACCGCGGACTGGGTCAGGTGCAGCGCGACCGCGGCGCCCTCGAACGAGCCCTCGTCGACGACGGCCAGCAGGGCGCGCAGCTGCGGCAGGTCGACGTCGGCCATGCGGGGTCTCCCGGGGTCGTCGCGGCGGCGGTGGGCGGCGCCACGCTACCGCCCACGTCACGCGCTACCGCCCGCGCTGCGCCCCGTCGGCGCGCGCGGCCCGCCACCGGTCCGCCCGCCAGGAGGCCGCCACGGAGACGGCCAGCACCACGACGCCGGCCACGAGCGCGACCGGCGCCAGCCGGTCGCTCCACCGGGCCAGCCACAGGTCCAGGTCGGGCGCACCGTCCCCGAGCAGGCTCACGACGACGCCGATGCCGCTGGACAGCAGCACGACCGGGAGCACCGCGACCATCCGCCCGCGGGTGTACCCGAGCGCGAAGTACACCGGCAGCTGGGTTCCCGCCAGCACGGCGTACACCCCGAAGCTCACCGCCAGGGCCGAGGCGACGTCCCCGCCGTCCGGGGACATCGCGGGCTCCTGCATCGCCGCGCCCAGCACCGCGAGCGCCGTGGTCACCACC
>DAMBCY010000181.1:0-7675 GCA_032056255.1 Cellulomonas sp.
GCGGTGAGGCTGCTGGACGCCCTGGACCCGGTGACGACCCCGAGCACGTCGTCGACGGCCGTGCGGGCGAGCTCCCGCCGGCGCAGCGCCCGCAGCGCCGTGGCGGCCGGGACCGGCTCGTCCGCGCGAGTGAGGACCGCGTCGGCCTCCGCCCGGAGCCGCTCCGCGGTGCGGGGCTCCAGCTCGGTGTCGTCACCCAGCCAGGCCACGGACTCCGGGGACCGGGCCAGGGCGTCCGCGACGTACCGCGACGTGGACAGCGCGCGGGCCAGCCGCTCGGCCGCGGTGCCGGAGTCCCGCAGCAGCTTGAGGTACCAGTGCGTGCCGCCGAGGGTCTCGGACAGCCGGCGGAACGCGAGCAGCCCGCCGTCCGGGTCCGGGCCGTCGGCGAACCAGCCGAGCATCACCGGCAGCAGCTGGCGCTGGATCGCCGCCCGCCGCGACACGCCCTCGGTCAGCGCGGCGATGTGCCGGACGGCGCCGGCCGGGTCGCGGTAGCCGATCGCCGCCAGCCGCTCGCGCGCCTCCTCCGGGGCCAGGCTGACCTCGGCGGCGGACAGCTGCGCGGTCGCGGGCAGCAGCGGGCGGTAGAACAGCTCCTCGTGCAGGTGCCGCACGTCGCGCCGCACCTGCCGCCACCGCTCGACCAGCCCGTCGGCGCCCTCCGCGCGCATCCCCACCGCCCGGGCGAGCCGGCGCAGGTCCGCCTCGGCGGTCGGCATGAGGTGCGTGCGGCGCAGCCGGTGCAGCTGGATGCGGTGCTCGATCGCCCGCAGGAACCGGTAGCAGACCGCGAGCTGCCCGGCGTGCTCGCGGCCCACGTACCCGCCCGCCGACAGCGCCGCGAGCGCGGTGAGGGTGTTGCCGCTGCGGATGTCCGCGTCCGCCCGCCCGTGCACCAGCTGCAGCAGCTGCACCGTGAACTCCACGTCCCGCAGCCCGCCGACGCCGAGCTTGATCTGCCGGTCGGCCTCCGCCGCGGGCACGTTGCGCTCCACCCGGCGGCGCATCGCCTGGGAGTCCTCGACGAAGTTCTCCCGGCGCACCGCCTGCCAGACCATCGGGTTGGTCGCCGCGACGTACGCGTCCCCGAGCTCCCGGTCGCCGGCGAGCGGTCGGGCCTTGAGCAGCGCCTGGAACTCCCAGGTCCGCGCCCAGCGCTCGTAGTAGGACCGGTGCGAGTCCAGCGTCCGGACCAGCGGACCGTCCTTGCCCTCGGGTCGCAGCGCCGCGTCCACCGGCCACAGCGCCGGCTCCCCCGACGGCCCCCCGCACGCGCGGGCCAGGGCGGTGGCCAGCCGGGTGCCGGCGGCCAGCGCCTCGGCCTCGTCCGCGCCCTCGACGGGCTCGGCCACGTAGATCACGTCCACGTCGCTGACGTAGTTGAGCTCGCGCCCGCCGGTCTTCCCCATGCCGATCACGGCCAACCGCACGGACGCCCCGTGGTCGTCGAGCTCCGCGCGCGCCAGGGCGAGGGCCGCCTCCAGCGCCGCGGCGGCCAGGTCCGCGAGCGCCGCGGCCACGCCGGGCAGCCGGGTCAGCGGCTCCCCGCTCGTGAGGTCCGTCGCGGCGATCCGCTGCAGCCGCGCCCGGTAGGCCCGGCGCATCGCGTCCACCCCGTCCGACCCGGCGCGGGTCGCCACCGGGACCTGCGCTCCGGGGTCGGCGCCGACCGCGGCCAGCAGCTCGGCGCGGACCTGGCCGGCCGGCACCCCGGTGCCCGGGGTCTCGTCGAGCAGCACGTCCAGGTGCTCGGGGTGCGCGCTGAGGTCGTCGCCGAGCGCGACCGAGGCCCCGACCACCGCCAGCAGGCGGTCCCGCGCGCGCGACCCGTCGCCGGCCAGCGCCCGCGCCAGCCGGAGCCGCCGGTCGTCGTCGCCCTCCAGCGCGCCGGCGAGCTTCGCCAGGGAGAGCAGCGCCTGGTCCGGGTCGGCGGTCTCCGCCAGGGCCGGCAGCAGCGCCGGCGCGTCCCCGCCCGGCACCAGCGCGACCAGCGCCGTGAGCGCCGCATCGGCCAGCAGCCGCTCCGCGCGCGCGACGTCCGCGAACCCCGCGCGGGTCAGCCGACCCGCGAGCGTGCTGCCCCGACCCACCGACGTGCTGCTCACCCGGGTCACGCTACCGACCCGCGGCCTGCACCCGCGCACGCGTCCACGCCTGCCTCGTGCATCGAGATCGCACTCCCGGGCTGCACGCCGGTGCGGTGGGCAGCCCGGGAGTGCGATCTCGGCGAGGACGCAGCGTGCGGAGCGGGCTCAGAGCATCGGGAGGAAGCGGCGCAGCTCGTAGGGGGTGACCTGGGAGCGGTACTCCTCCCACTCCTGCTTCTTGTTCTTCAGCACGAAGTCGAAGACGTGCTCGCCCAGGGTCTCGGCGACGAGCTCGGACTTCTCCATCACGGCGATCGCGGCCTCGAGCGTGGCCGGCAGCGGCTCGATGCCCAGCGCGCGCCGCTCGGCGTCGGTCAGCTCCCAGACGTCGTCGTCGGCGCCCTCGGGCATCTCGTAGCCCTCCTCGATGCCCTTGAGCCCCGCGGCGAGCAGCACGGCGAACGCGAGGTACGGGTTCGTGGCCGAGTCGACCGCCCGGTACTCGATGCGCGCCGAGTTGGACTTGCCCGGCTTGTACATCGGGATGCGGACCAGCGCGGACCGGTTGTTGTGGCCCCAGCAGACGTAGCTCGGCGCCTCGGCGCCGCCCCACAGCCGCTTGTAGGAGTTGGTGAACTGGTTCGTCACCGCGGTGATCTCGGCGGCGTGCCGCAGCAGGCCCGCGATGAACGAGCGCGCGGTCTTCGACAGCTCCAGGTGGGCGCCCGGCTCGTGGAACGCGTTGCGGTCGCCCTCGAACAGCGACAGGTGCGTGTGCATCCCGGAGCCGGGCTGGTCGGCCAGCGGCTTGGGCATGAAGGACGCGAACACGCCCTGCTCCAGCGCGACCTCCTTCACGACCGTCCGGAACGTCATGATGTTGTCGGCCGTGGTCAGCGCGTCGGCGTACCGCAGGTCGATCTCGTTCTGGCCCGGGCCGGCCTCGTGGTGCGAGAACTCCACCGAGATGCCCATGGACTCGAGCATCGTGATGGCGGCGCGCCGGAAGTCGTGCGCGGTGCCGCGCGGCACGTGGTCGAAGTAGCCGCCCTGGTCGACCGGCACCAGCCCCTGCGCCGGGTCGGCCGGCGCCTCGAACAGGTAGAACTCGACCTCGGGGTGCGTGTAGAAGGTGAAGCCCTTCTCGCTCGCCCGGGACAGCGCGCGCTTGAGCACGTTGCGGGAGTCGGCCAGCGACGGCTCGCCCTCCGGCGTGAGGATGTCGCAGAACATGCGGGCGGTGCCGTGCCGCTCGCCGCGCCAGGGCAGCACCTGGAACGTCGTCGGGTCGGGCTTGGCGATCATGTCCGCCTCGTAGACCCGGGTGAGGCCCTCGATCGAGGACCCGTCGAACCCGATGCCCTCGGAGAACGCCGATTCCAGCTCCGCGGGGGCGATCGCCACCGACTTGAGGGTCCCGAGCACGTCGGTGAACCAGAGCCGGATGAAACGGATGTCGCGCTCCTCCACGGTGCGGAGGACGAACTCCTGCTGCCTGTCCATGGGCACATCCTGCCTGATCCGGTCCCCGCGCGAGCGCGGCACGCGCGACTTCGCCCCGGCCGCCGCGCGCGAATAGGCTCGCGCCATGCCCGACCAGCAGGAATCCGCGCCGCTGCGCGTCGCCCTCGCCCAGATCGACACCTGTGTCGGCGACCTCGCCGGCAACACGGCCGCGGTGCTCGCCCGGGCGCACGACGCCGCGGCGGCGGGCGCGCACCTCGTGGCGTTCCCCGAGATGACGGTCACCGGGTACCCGATCGAGGACCTGGCGCTGCGCGCGTCGTTCCGGCGCGGGGCCGAGCGCGCGCTGGCCGACCTCGCCACCGCGCTGGACGACGCCGGGCTGGGTGGCCTCACCGTCGTCGTCGGCACCGTCGGCGAGACGACGAGCCGCGAGCACGACGGCGCCCCCGCCCGCCCGACCAACCAGGCCGTGGTGCTGCGCGACGGCCGCGTGCAGCAGCGTCACGACAAGCACCACCTGCCGAACTACGGCGTGTTCGACGAGTTCCGCATCTTCGCGCCCGGCGGCGGCCCGACGGTCGTCGAGGTCGCGGGACGGCGCGTCGGGCTGCTGATCTGCGAGGACATCTGGCAGGACGGGCCGGTGGCGGAGCTCGCCGACGACGCGCCGGACCTGCTGCTCGTCGTCAACGGCTCGCCGTACGAGGAGGGCAAGGGCCACGTCCGCACCGACCTCGCCGCCCGCCGGGCCGCCGAGGTGGGCGCGCCCGTCGCGTACGTGAACATGGTCGGCGGCCAGGACGACCTGGTGTTCGACGGTGGCTCGTTCGTCATCGGCCCCGACGGCACCGTGCTGGCGTCGGCCCCGCAGTTCGTGGAGCACCTGCTGGTCTGGGACCTCCCCGCGCGCGGCACCGCGCCCCGCCGCGGCGAGACGGCCCCGCCGCTGGACCCGGACGAGGAGATCTACCGCGCGCTGGTCACCGGCCTGGCCGGCTACGTGCGCAAGAACGGGTTCCGGTCCGTCGTGCTCGGCATGTCCGGCGGCATCGACTCCGCGCTGGTGGCGGCCGTCGCCGCGGACGCGATCGGCGGCGAGCACGTGGTCGGCGTGTCGATGCCGTCGCGCTGGTCCTCGGACCACTCGAAGGACGACGCCGCCGACCTCGCGCAGCGCATCGGGGCCGACTACCGGGTCCAGCCCATCAAGCCGGTGGTCGACGCGTTCGAGGGCGAGATGGCCCTGGACGGCGTCGCCGCGGAGAACCTGCAGGCCCGCGTCCGCGGCGTCATCCTCATGGCGCTGTCCAACGCCGAGGGCCACCTGGTGCTCGCGACCGGCAACAAGACCGAGCTCGCGGTCGGCTACTCCACGATCTACGGCGACGCGGTCGGCGGCTACGCCCCGCTCAAGGACGTCGACAAGTCCCGGGTGTGGTCGCTCGCGCGCTGGCGCAACGACCACGCCCGGGAGACCGGCGCGATCCCGCCGATCCCGGAGAGCTCGATCACCAAGCCGCCCTCCGCGGAGCTGCGCCCCGGCCAGGTCGACCAGGACTCGCTGCCCCCGTACGACCTGCTCGACCAGGTGCTCGACGCCTACGTGGAGCACGCCGAGGGCCGCGCGGAGCTGCTGGCCCGCGGCTTCGACCCGGAGATCGTCGACCGGGTCCTGTCGCTGGTGGACCGTGCCGAGTGGAAGCGCCGGCAGTACCCCCTCGGCCCGAAGGTCACGGCCCTGGCGTTCGGGCGGGACCGTAGGCTGCCGATCACCACCCGCTGGCGCGAGCCCGTCGCGACCGGCACGTCCACCGCCAGCCCGTCGACCGACACCGCGGAGCAGCACTGATGTCCGAGCAGCCGTCCACCCCCGCCCCTCCCGCCGCCGCGAGCGCCCCGCCGAAGCGCGTCCGCGTGCACCACCTGGCGGAGGCCAAGGAGCGCGGCGAGCGGCTCACGATGCTCACCGCGTACGACTTCACCATCGCGCGGATCTTCGACGAGGCCGGCATCGACCTGCTGCTGGTGGGCGACTCGATCGGCAACACGATGCTCGGGCACGCCTCGCCGATCCCCGTGACCGTGGACGAGATGATCCCGCCCACCCGCGCCGTCGTCCGGGCGGCCCGCCGGGCCCTCGTCGTCGCCGACCTGCCGTTCGGCTCGTACGAGTCCGGGCCGGCGCAGGCGCTCGCCACCGCCACCCGGTACCTCAAGGAGGCCGGCACGCACGCCGTGAAGCTCGAGGGCGGCCAGCGGGTCGCCCCGCAGATCCGCGCGCTCACGGACGCCGGCATCCCCGTCGTCGGGCACCTGGGCTTCACCCCGCAGTCCGAGAACGCCCTCGGCGGGCACCGCGTGCAGGGCCGGGGCGACGAGGCCGCGGAGCGCCTGGCCGAGGACGCGGTCGCCGTGCAGGACGCCGGCGCGGTCGCGGTCGTGCTCGAGATGGTGCCGGCGCCGGTCGCCGCGCGCGTCACCGAGATCCTGCGCATCCCCACGATCGGCATCGGCGCGGGAGCCGCCTGCGACGGCCAGGTGCTCGTGTGGACCGACATGGCCGGGATGGGCGACTGGTCACCGCGGTTCGCGAAGGTGTTCGCGCCCGTCGGCGAGCTGCTCGGCCAGGCCGCCCGCTCCTACGCCGCCGAGGTCCGCGGCGGCGCGTTCCCCGACGCCGACCACTCGTTCCTCAGCTGACCCGGCCGCGCGCCCCGCGGGTGGCGGTGACCGGCCCGCGCCGCCGTCGTCCCGCGCGGCGTGCCCGCGTCCTGCCGGCCGTCGCGACGGCGCTGGTCGTCCTCCTCGTGCTGGCCGCGCTGGTCCCGCTGCAGGCGCCGGACCGGCTCGGGCTCGCCGGCACGGAGCCGTTCCTGCAGCTCGTCGCGCTGCGCGGGTCCCTCGCGGTCGGGCTGGTCGTGGTCGCCGCGCTGCTGCTCGGGCTCGCGGGCGCCCTGGTGCGCCTCGACCGCCGGGCCGGGCTGCCGACCCGGCGCGCGCTCGCACCGGTGGTGGCCGTCGCCGCGCTGCTGCTGCTCGGGGCGGGCGGCCAGACCGCCGTCCTCGCCGACCGGGGGCTCGACGCGTCGGGGCCCGGCGACCCGGTCGACGCCGACCTCGTCGTCCTGGCGTTCAACACCCTCGACGCCGTCTCCGTCGACGACCTGGCCGCGCTCGTCGCCGAGCAGGACGCCGACGTGGTCGTGCTGCCCGAGACCAGCGGGGCGACGGCCCGCGCGGTCGCGCGCGACCTCACCGCCACCGGCCGGCCGACCCGCGCGCTCGCCGCCGGCGCCGAGGGCACCCGGGTCGAGGGCACCGCGCTGCTGCTGCGCCCCGGCCTCGGCGACTACGCACGGGTGACCGACGGCGTGCCGGCGACGGAGCTGGGCACCTTCGCGGCCGTCCGGGCCGGCGACGCCGCGCCGGGTGCCGGCGGGACCGGGACGGACGGGCCGGGGCCGGCGACCGTCCTGGCCGTCCACACCCGCGCGCCGTCCGCCCGCGCCTCCCTGCCGGACTGGCGCGCGCACGCCACCGACGTCGTGGCGGCGTGCCGCTCCACGCCCGGGATCGTCGTCGCGGGCGACCTCAACACCACCCTCGACCACCCCGCGCTCGCCGACCTCGGACCGTGCGTCGACGCCGCCGCCGAGTCGGGCGCCGCGGGACTGGGCACGTGGCCGTCCGGCTGGCCCGCCGCGCTCGGGGCGCCGATCGACCACGTCCTGGTCGACACGCGGGCCTGGCGGGTCACGGGGTTCGCCGTGCTGCCCGACGTGGGCGGCAGCGACCACCGCCCGGTCGTCGCGCACCTCGTGCGCCGCTGAGCGCGGGGACGGCACCCGGTCCGCCGGGGGCTCCGCCGCCGTGACGCGCGACCCGCCGGCCGCGCGCGCGGACCCGCCGGGCGTCGGCGGGGGCGGCGCACGGACGGCCCGGGCGCGACGCGAGGGCGGAAGTGGGCCCCGGGACCGGTCGCGACCTCTAGCCTCGACGTCATGCGCCGCCACCCCGCCGACGACCTGCCGGGGGCGGCTCGCCCGGACGGGGGCGGGCCGCCGCGGCGGACCGTCCCCGGCGGCCGTGGCGCGCCGGCGGGTCCCGCGCGCTCCGGG
>DAMBCY010000182.1:0-7648 GCA_032056255.1 Cellulomonas sp.
GCCAACCTCAACGTCGAGTACGCCACGCAGCGGGACTACCCCCTGATCATGGCGGCGTCGTTCGTGGCGCTGCTGCCGATCCTGGTCGTGTTCCTGATCTTCCAGCGGCAGATCATCGAGTCGGTCGCGCTGACGGGGGCCAAGGGATGACGCTGACCGACCCGGCGGTCGACGCCGCTGCCGACACCGCGGGATGGGGCGGGCGGCACGCGCACGACCCGACCGCGGTGCGCGACGACGACGGCACCTACTGGCTGTTCTCCACCGACGCCTCCGGCGCGGGCCCGCTGCCCCGCGCCGGCGTCCAGGTGCGCCGCTCGGACGACCTGGTGACGTGGACCTTCCACGGCTGGGCGCTCGACGGCGTGCCGACGGAGGCCGCGGCCTGGTCGGGGGCCGAGGGGCTGTGGGCGCCGGACGTGGTCCGGGTACCCGACGCGGTCGCCGTCCCGGCCGACGCGCGGTGGCGGATGTACTACTCCGCGTCGACGTTCGGGTCCCGCACGTCCGCGATCGGCCTGGCGACGGCACCGCACCCCGCGGGACCGTGGACCGACCGGGGGCTCGTGGTCACCAGCCGGCACGACGTCGAGGGCCCCAACGCCATCGACGCGAACGCCGTGGTGGACGCCGCCGGCCGGCACTGGCTGGTCTACGGGTCGTTCTTCGGCGGGATCCACGCGCTCGGGCTCGACCCCGCCACCGGCTTCGTGCTCGGCTCGGGCGGCCGGCCGCGCGGCGGCCCGGGCCTGCTGCTCGCGCGCCGGCCGCGCGCCGTCGAGGGCGCGGTCGAGGGCGCGTTCGTGCTCCCCCGCCCCGGTGGCGGGTACGCGCTGCTCACGTCGTACGACTCGCTGTCCGGCACCTACCACGTGCGCGCCGTGACGGGGCCGACGGTCACCGGGCCCTATACCGACGTGCGCGGGCGCTCGGCGACCGACGAGGCCGCCGACCCGGTCGGCAGCACCGTGCTGGCCGGGCACCGGCTGGCGGGCGGGCGCGGCTGGCTCGCCCCCGGGCACGCGTCGGTGCTGACCGAGCCGCTGCCCGGCGGCCGCGCGCGGCAGGTGCTGGTGCACCACGTGCGCGACGCCGACGACCCCACCCAGCACGAGGTGCAGGTCCGGCGGCTCGTGTGGACCGCCGGGGGCCGGCCGCTGGTCTCGCCGCAGCCGTGGGCCGGGGCGGACCGGGAGCTCGCCGACGAGGCGGCGTGGCCCGCCACGGTCGGGGAGCTGGCCGGGACGTGGGAGGTCGTGACGTTCGCGCGCGGGGACGCGTTCGCGGCGTCGGCGGCGCGGGTCGTGGGGGCCGAGGGTCCGCCGGGGGCCGTGGCGCTGGGGGACGGGCGGTTCGCGTGGGACGGGGCCGGGGCGTCCGGCCCGGGCACCGTCGAGGCCGTGGTGTTCCCCGCGTGGGACGCCGTCCGGGACCGGGCCACGCTCGCCGGCGCGGCGCTCGACACCGGCACCGGCGTGGTCACCGTCGGCACGCTCGTGGAGCCGGGCCGGTGAGCGCCGTCGTCCGGGCGCCCCGGCGGGTGCTCGTGCAGGAGGGCGGCGAGGACGTCGGCGGCTGGGCGGGCACGGTGATGCGCTGGCTGCGCCTCGCCGCGCGGCTGGTCGCGGTGAACCTGCTGGCGGTGCTGGGCGTGCTGCTCGGCGGCGTGGTGCTCGGGGTCCTGCCCGCCCTCGCCGCCGCGGCGACGGTGCTGGGGGCCGTCGCCGCCGGCGAGGGGCCGGAGTCCGTGCGGCGGGCGTTCTGGTCCGCGTACCGGTCCGGCTTCCGGCGGGCGAACCGGCTGGGCTGGCCGCTGCTGGCCGTCGGCGCGCTGCTCGCCGCCGACGCGCTGGCGCTGCCGGTGCTGGCGTCGGCCACCGGGTCGACCGGGCCGGCCGCGGTCGCCGCCGCGGGGCTGCTCGCGCTCGGCGCGGGGCTGCTGGTGGTGGGCGCCTGGTTCCTGGCGGTCCTCCGGCGCTACGACGAGCCGTTCGGCCGCACGTGGCGGTTCCTGCTGCTGGCGCCGCCGGCCTCGCCCGGCACCGCGCTGGGGGTGCTGGTGACGCTGGGGGCGCTGGCGTTCACCTGCTGGCACCTCACGGCGCTGCTCCCGCTGGCCGGCCTGTCGGCCGCGGTGCTCCTCACGGGCGTGCTGGTCGACCACCGCCTCGACGCGATCGACGCGACCCGCGCCTGACCACCGCGGGCCTCCCGGGTCGGGCGCTCAGCCCGCGGCCGCCCGGGCCGCCGCGACGAGCACCCCGCGGTCGGTGGCCGGGAACCGGGCGAGCATCGCGGCCAGCGTGCCCGCGTCCACGTTCGCCCCGAACGCCTCCGCGTGCGGCTGGAGCGCCACCGTGCCGGCGAGCGACCCCGCGGGGACCGGGTCGAACCCCAGGGCGTCCACGAACGCCGCGACCTCGGCTGCGGCGCCCGCGTCGTCCGACGCGACCGCGATCGCCCGCCGACCGGGGGCGCCCGCGGGTCGGGGCCCCTCGTCGAGGTCGTGGTAGCCCATGTGGTTGAACGCCTTGACCACCCGCGCGCCCGGCAGCGCCTCGGCGACCAGGACGCTGGTCGCGACCGCGGGGTCGGCGAGGTCGGGGCGCTCGCCGTCCGTCTCCCACCAGTAGTTCGTGGCGTCGACGACGACGGTGCCGTCGAGCGCCGACCCGACCCGCGCGGCGACCCGCAGCAGCCGGCCGAGCGGCAGCGCGAGGACCACCAGGTCCGCCCGGGCCGCCTCCCCGGCGCCGACGGCCCGGGCGCCCGGGGCGAGCACCTCCACGATCAGCCGGATGCGGTCCGGGTCCCCCGAGCCGGCGACCGCGACCTCGTACCCGGCCGCCACCGCGAGCCGCGCGAGCACCGTGCCGACCTTGCCGGCCCCGAGGATCCCGACGGTGCGGACCATCACGCGGCGTCCCCGGCGAGCAGGTCGCGGACCATCGGCGCGACCCGGGCGCCGAGCAGCTCGACCGCGCGCAGCCGGTCGCTCACCCGCAGCGGCCCGGCCGTGTAGACGAGGTCGAACCGGCTGACGTCCAGGTCGCGCACCGTCCGGGCGACCTTGCGGGCGACCGTCTCCGGCGAGCCGACGTACAGCGAGCCGTGCTCGATCTCGGCCTCGAACTCCGCGCGGCGCAGCGGCGGCCAGCCGCGCTCGGCGCCGATCGTGTCGCGCATCTGCCGGTACGGGCCGAAGTAGGCCTCGCGCGCGGCCTCGTCCGTCTCGGCGACCAGGCCGTGCGAGTGCACGCCGACCCGGCCCGCCGTGGTGCCGAGCTGGTCGGCGGCCCGCCGGTACAGGTCGACGAACGGCCGGAACCGCGCGGGCTCCCCGCCGATGACGGCGAGCATCAGCGGCAGGCCGTAGCGGGCGGCCCGGACCACCGACTGCGGGGAGCCGCCGACGCCGACCCAGGTCTCGAGGCCGCCGGCGGTCCGGGGGTAGACGTCCGCACCGGTCAGCGGGGCACGGGTCGAGCCCGACCAGGTCACCGGCTCCTCGCGGAGCAGCTGCGCGAACAGCTCGATCTTCTCCTCGAACAGGACGTCGTAGTCCTGCAGGTCGAAGCCGAACAGCGGGAAGGACTCGGTGAACGACCCGCGCCCGAGCACCACCTGCGCCCGCCCGCCGGACAGGGCGTCGAGGGTGGCGAACCGCTGGAACACCCGCACCGGGTCGTCGGAGCTGAGCACCGTCACGCCGGACGCGAGCCGGATGCGCTCGGTCCGGGTGGCGATGCCCGCGAGCACGGTCTCCGGCGACGACAGCGCGAAGTCGGGGCGGTGGTGCTCCCCGAGCGCGATCACGTCCAGGCCGACCTGGTCGGCGAGGACGGCCTCCTCGACCACGCGGCGGATCGCCTCGGGGTGGGTCAGGAGGCGCCCGGTGGCGTCCTCGGTCGGCAGGTCGCCGAAGGTGTCCACGCCGAGCTGCAGGGCGGTCATGACGGGGTCCTCCCGGGTCGTCGTCGGCACCCATCGTGCGCGATGGCGGTTGAACACTCAACTATGGGCGGGGATTCCGGGGGAGCCGCGGCGACCGCCGGCGGTCTCGCGGCCCGCGCCGGACGGCCCGGCAGCCCCGCGGGCCGGGGCGCGTCAGGCGACGACCGTGCCCCGCGCCGGCGCCGGCCGTGCCGCGGACCCGATCGTCGACTCCCGCGCCACGACCTCGAAGTCGGTGATGACCTCGACGTGCTCGTCCGGCGCCGTCCCCGCGGCCCGCGCGAGCAGCAGGTCGACGGCGGTCTGCGCGATCTGCTCCCGCCCCGGCGCGACCGACGACAGCGGCGGCGACGCGTACGCCGCGTCCTCGATGTCGTCGAACCCGATGACGGCCACCTCCTCCGGCACCGCGACGCCGCGCGCGTGCAGGACGTGCAGCGCGCCGATCGCCAGGGCGTCGTTCAGGCCGAACACCGCGTCGATCTCGGTGCCGGCGTCGAGCATCCGCTCCATCGTCTCCGCGCCCGTCGACCGGTGCCACAGGCCCGCCTCGCCGATCAGCGCCGGGTCGCGCGGCAGGCCGGCCTCCGCGAGCGCCTCCTCGTACCCGCGCTGGCGCAGCGCGGCGCTGCCGACCGTCTCGCCCTCGTGCGCCCCGATCAGCGCGATCCGCCGCCGGCCCGTCTCGATCAGGTGCCGGGTCGCCGCGCGGGCGGCCTCGACGTTGCTCATCGTCACGTGGTCGGCGGGCCCGCCGAAGATCCGCTCGCCGAGCAGCACCATCGGGAAGTCGACCGTGAACGACGCGCGGTCCTCGGTCCCCAGCGCGAGCGGGGAGAAGATCAGCCCGTCCGTCAGGTGCCGCCGCTGCCCGTGCAGCACCTCGAGCTCGCGCTCGCGGCTCGCGTTGGTCTGCTCGATCAGCACGATCACGCCGCGGCGCTCGGCGGCCCGGATCACCGAGTCGGCGAGCTCGGCGAAGTACGGCAGGCTCAGCTCCGGCACGGCCAGGCCGATCATGCCGGTCCGGCCCTGGCGCAGGTTGCGCGCCGACAGGTTCACCCGGTAGCCGAGCTGCTCGATGGCGTCCTCGACGCGCTCCTTGGTGCCCGGGCGGATGTACGGGTACCCGTTGACGACGTTCGAGACGGTCTTGATGGACACCCCGGCCAGCACCGCGACGTCCTGCATGGTCACGCCCGCCTGGCGCCGCTTCCCGGTCACCGGACCACCTCTCTCCGCCACGTCCTGCGCTCCGGCCCGTCCGCCACGACGCGGCGCGCCGCGCCCCAGCGTAGGGGTGCGGCGCGTCACGCGGGTCACGCGTCCGGGCGCGGCGGGGTGGTCACCGGCCTCCCAGCCCGGTGGTGGCGACCGCCTTGACGATCTGCCGCTGGAACAGCATGAACAGCAGGATCAGCGGGAGCGCCGCGATCACGGCGGCGGCCATGGTCTGCGCGTAGATCGTGCCGTAGGCGTCCTTCACGGTCGACAGCCCCACCGGCAGCGTCATGAGGTCCGGGTTGTTGGTGACGATGAACGGCCACAGGAAGTTGTTCCACGCGCCGATGAACACGAAGATCGCGACCGCCGAGACGATCGGCCGGGAGATCGGCAGCACGATCGACCAGAACGTCCGCCAGTGCCCCGCCCCGTCCACCCGGGCCGCGTCCTCGACCTCCTGCGGCACCTCGGCGAAGAACCGCGCGAAGATGTAGACCATCACCGGCGCCACCAGCTGCGGCAGGATCACGCCCTGGTAGGTGTCGATCGCGCCGATCGCCTCCATCTGCCGGAACAGCGGCACGATGAGGATCTGCCCGGGCACCGCGATCAGCGCGATCGTCGCCGCGAACAGCAGGCTCCGCCCGCGGAACCGGGTGCGGGCGAACCCGTAGCCCGCGAGCGCGCAGACCGCCACCGTCAGGACGGTCACCGAGCCCGCGACCAGCAGCGTGTTCGCCATCCAGCGCGGCACCTGGCCCCGGTCGAGCACCAAGCGGTAGTTCTCCAGCGTGAAGCCGCCGTCGGGGAACCACTGCAGCGGCACGGACTGCGCCTGGGCCTCGGTCTTGAACGACGTGTCGACGGCCCACAGCAGCGGCAGCAACCAGGTGAGGGCCATGAGCACGAGCAGCAGGACGGCGAGCACGGTCGCCACCCGGCTCCGGCCGAGCACGAGGCCGCGGGTGCGACGGTTCTCCTCGCGCCGCTCGGCGTAGGCGCGGCGGAAGCCCCCGGTCGAGGCTGCGGGGGCGACGGCGGTGTCAGCGGCCACGGCTCTGCTCCTTCCGGCGCGCGCTCGTCAGGACCTGGAGCACCAGGGCGACGACGACGATCAGCGCGAAGTAGATGTACGACATGGCCGACGCGTAGCCCATCCGGTAGCCGGTGAACCCGGTGTCGTAGATGTACTGCAGGATCGGCCGCGTCACGCCGCCCGGCCCGCTGCCGCCGTTGAAGGCGATGAACATCTGGTCGAACACCTTCAGCGACGCGAGCACCTGGAGCACGGTGATCAGCACGGTCGTGCCGCGCAGCTGCGGCAGGGTGATCGAGAACAGCCGCCGCCACGACCCCGCGCCGTCGATCGCCGCGGCCTCGTACAGCTGGTCCGGGATGGACTGCAGCGCCGACAGGTACAGCAGGAAGTTGAAGCCGACCGTCCACCACAGGGTGAGCAGCACCATCGACCACATCGCGATGCTCTCGTCCGTCAGCCAGCCGACCTTGTCCAGCCCGAGGCGGTCCAGCCAGTAGTTGAAGAAGCCGATCTCCGGCTGGTAGAGCCAGACCCAGATCTGCACGACGACCGCGACGGGCAGCATGTACGGCGCGAAGAACGCCAGCCGCCACACCCACTGGCCCGGCAGGCCGGTGGAGACCAGCAGGGCCATGGCCAGCGCGACGAGCACCAGCGGGACCGCGCTCGTCACGGTGAACGCGAGGGTGTGGCCGACGGTGGCCCACATCGTCGCGTCGCCGAACGCCTCGCGGTAGTTGTCGACGCCGACCCACCCGCCGTTGCCCATCAGCGACTGCTCGGTGAAGCTCAGGCCCAGCCCCCAGAGCGTGGGCACCACCAGGAACAGCACGGCGACCAGGAGGAACGGCAGGACGAAGGGCCAGCCGCCGCCCGCCCGGCGGGAGCGGCCGGAGCGGGTCGGGCGTCCGGGAGGCGGGGAGGTCGGCGGCGCGGCCGGGGCCTGCGACGACGACGGTCCGGTGAGCGTGCTCATGGTCGCGGTCCCCCCGTCACGCCGGCGGCTTGGTCTGCAGGGCGGCGTCGAGCGCGGCGACCAGCCGGTCCACGGCGTCCTCGGGCGACGACTTGTCGAGCCAGGCGCCCTGGAGCGCCTCGCCGACCCGCGCCTGGAAGTCCGACCCGGAGCCCGTGAACCACGCCTGCGGGTCGAAGACGGCCTCGTCGCTCGCCGCCGCGTAGTGCGCCTGCGGCAGCTTGGCCCGGTACTCGGCGGACTCCGTGATCTCGCGGTTCGCGGGGATGTGCCCGCCGTCGGACCACAGCAGCGACTTGTCCAGCATCGCCGCGACCGTCGCGTACGCCGCGTCGCGGCGGTCCGGGTCCACGTTCACCTGGTGCGGCAGGACGAACACGTGCGAGTCGCCGTACGTGGCCGGCGTCCCGAGGACCGTCGGCATCGCCATCGCGTCCACGTCGTCCCCGGCGGCA
>DAMBCY010000183.1:0-7623 GCA_032056255.1 Cellulomonas sp.
GAGCACGGTCGCGACGAAGGCCGCGCCCGCCAGGACGAGCGCGCCGCCGACGACGATCCCCACCACGGGCGCGCCGGGCTCCGCGGTGACCGGTGCGGCGACGGGCGCGACGCCACCGGCCGGTGTCGCGGTCGCGGGCGCCGCGGCGGCCGTCGGCCCCGCGGTCGGCTCCACCGTCGGCTCCGCGGTCGGCTCCGCGGTCGGCTCCGCGGTCGCGGCCGCCGTCGGCTGCGCCTGGACCACGCCGCCCTGCCCGGTGACGGCGGTCGCCCCCGAGCCGGAGGTGGTCCCGGCGGCGACGTCACCCGCCGTGGTGCCCGTGCCGTCCGCGGTGCCGGACCCCGCCGGGGCCGACCCGCCGTCCGCTCCCGCCCCGGTGCCGGTGCCGGCTCCGGTGCCGCCGGACGACGGGATCACGACCGTGAAGTCGGCGCCCCCGCGGCGGGTGTAGCCCTCGACGCCCAGGTAGCTCCCGTCGGCGGCGTAGAGCTCCGCGCTGGCCAGGAACCGGAGCCAGTGCGCCCCGGCGGTGATCCCGGCGGGCAGGGTGAACGACCCGGACACGGTCCCGGAGGACGGGATCGCCTGCTGGTGGACGACGCCCGAGCCCTGCACGGCGGTGTCGCCGTAGCCCACGCCGTCGTCGATCTTCACGTACACCGTCTCGCCGGCGGGGAACCCGCTGAGCGTGAAGGCGAGGGTCGCCCCGGGCGCCAGCGTGGTCGGGGACACGGACGCGGAGGTCCCGGGCGTGTCCGCGCCCGCGCCGTCCGGCGGCAGCGCGGCGGCCGGCGCGACGGGTCCGGCGGCGCCGAGCAGGCCGGCGAGCAGCAGCACCAGCCCCAGCGCGGCGGCCCGGGACGTCCCGCCCCGCACCCGCCCGCCCCGGCTCACGCGGCCGCTCCCGGCCGGCGGCGCAGGCGCAGGCCGACGCCGACCAGCACGACGAGCAGCACCGCGCCGCCGGCGACGAACCACCAGTCGGCCCCGGACAGCCCGCCGGACTCCGCGACCGTGGGCACGGCGTCGGTGGTGACCACCTCGTCCGCCCCGGCGGCGGTGACGGACCCGCCGGCAGCGGCGTCGGCCTCGGGCGCCGCCTCGGCCTCGACCTCGCCCGGCACCGTGGCCGCCGCCCAGCCGATCAGCCCGCCGTCCGCGTCCAGCACCGCGATCTTGTGGTCGCCCGGCGCCAGCAGGCCCAGGTCGACCCGCACCTGCCGGTGGGCGTCCACCTGCACCCAGCCGACGGCCAGCGGCTCGGAGTACGTGTAGAGGTACACCCAGGCGCCCGGTTCGACGCCCGCGAGGGTCAGCGTCACGACCGTGCCCTCCTGGGCGGCGACGACGTCCCCGGCGTTCGCGGCGGTGAGGCCGGTGTCGTCGCCGAACGGGGGCGGCGGGACCTCGGTGGGTGCGGCGGTCGACGCGGTCGTCGCGGCGGTGACCGTCACGGGCGCGGCGCCCCCCGTCCCGGCGCCGGTGCCCGCGCTGCCGGTGCCCCCGGAGGTGCCGGGCGCGGCGGTGCCTCCCGTGGCCGGGACCTCCGGGGCGGGCGGCGCGGCGACGTGCAGGGAGGCCCAGCCGAGCACCTGCCCGAGGGAGCCCCGGTTGCCGGACTGCACGGCGAGCTTCGTGGTGCCGACGGGCAGCGTCACCCCGGCGAGCGGCGCGACGACCGTCCCGTCGGCGCCGACCCGGAACCAGGTGTCGCGCCAGAGGTACCGCGGCGAGCCGTCGACCGCGTACGCGGTGAGGAACACCCAGTCGCCGGGCTGCGCCGCGGGCACCCGGACGGTCAGCGCGGTCGCGGTCCGGCTCAGCGTCACGCCGCCCCGGGTCGCGGAGGTGAGGTCCTCGGTGGCCTCGGCCGGGTCCGGCAGGCCGTTCGGGCGGTACTCGCCCACCACGAACGGCGCGGACAGCAGGGTGCGGACGGTGTCGCCGGACTTCAGCGAGCCGGTGAGCAGCCGCAGCGTGTGGCTCCCCTCGGGGAACGCCGGGTCGGAGCCGGCCGCGCCCGTCGTGGTGCCGTCGGGCAGCGGGATCTCGACGTCGAACGTGCCGGTCCGCGGGTCGGCGTCGACCGTCGCCCAGATCGTCCGGTTGGTGTGCACCGACGTGTCGAGCCGGCTGTAGGCGCCCTCGTCGATCTTCACGCCGATGCGCGAGCCGCCGCCGTTCTCCGCCGGGTGGCACCAGCCGGTGCCGGTGACGTGCAGGGTGCCGCCGACCGTGGCGTCCGGGGCGACGGTCACCGTCGGGCTGCCCGAGGTGGGCACGCAGGTGACCTGCTCGCCCCCGTCACCCGGGTCGACCCACGCCACACCGCCCACGACGAGCGGCGCGGTGGTGGCGGTGCGCTGCACGTCCCCGGCCAGGAACCGGCCGGACTGCAGGCTGACCGTGAGGTACTGCCCGGCGACCAGCCCGGCGGGCGCGTCGAGCGTGAGGTCGAAGCTGCCGTCCGCCGCGATCGGGTGCACGTTCGCCTGACCGGCGGAGGCGTCCGCGGCGAGCAGCGCCCAGATGGTGTCGTCCCCGGCGGCGGTCGGGTGCTGCACCACCCCGCTGCCGGAGCGGGTGTACTGCAGGCCCTCGCCGCGGTTCACCTTGAGGGCGATCGTCGACCCGGTGGTCCCGGCGGCGTCCGTCCAGCCGTAGCCCTTGACCCGCAGCGTCGCGCCGTCGCCGGCCGCGACGCCCTGCTCGACCCAGGCGGTCGCGGCACCGACCCGGACCGTCTCGTGCGCCCAGGCCGGCGGGTCGGCCGGTCCCGCGCCCGGGGCGGCGGCCACGAGGGTGAAGGAGGCCGTCTCGGTGCGCGTCCGGTCGCCGGCGGTCAGCGGGCTGCTGGTGAGCAGGCGGACGGAGTGCGTCTCGCCCGCCGCCCACGCGGTGGTGAGCGTCGAGCCGTCCGTGGTCGGGAACGGCACGTCGGCGGACCAGGACCCGTCGGCCTGCGCCTGGACCATCGCCCAGATCGTCGTGTTGCCCTGCACGGCGCCGGTCACGGGGTGCGTCACGGTGCGGGTGGTGCCGACGGCGCCGTCGTCGAGCTTCACGGCGATGACGGACGGCACGCCGGCGGGCGTGGTCCAGCCGGTGCCGGACAGGTGGATGGCCTCCCCGACGACGACCTGGCCCGGCACGGTGAAGGTGACCGTCGGGTCCGAGCTGCCGACGAGCGCACCGGCCGGCGGGGCGACCGTGAGCACGGCCTCCGCGGAGGTCGCGGTGCCGGCGGTCGACGTGAAGACGGCGCGGTACCGCGTGCCGCTGGCGGCCAGGGTCGCGCTCGCGACCGTGAGCGTGCCGCCCGTGGCGCCGGGCACGTCCGCCCAGTCCCCCGCGGCGGGCGCGGACTGCCACTGCACGGCGGGCGCGGGGGCGCCCGAGGCCGCGGCGGTGAAGGCGGCGGGGTCGCCCACCGTGACCAGCGCCCCGACGGGCTGCGTCGTCACCACGGGGGGCGTGGTCGCCGCGACGACCTCGAACGTCGCCGTCTCGGAGCGCACCGTGTCCCCCGGCAGCAGCGAACCGGTGAGCAGCGTCAGCGTGTGCGCGCCCGTCCCGGTCCACGGGGTCGCGGTCACGGCCGACGACGGGTAGGGCAGCTCCGCGCTCCAGGTCCCGTCGGCGTCGGCCTGGACGGCCGCCCACACGCCCTTGTTGGCGATCACCGTGCCGGTGGCCGGGTTCGCGACCGCCTGCGTGGTCGACAGCGAGTCCACCTTGATCGCGACGACCGAGCCCACCCCGGGCGTCGGGCTGACCCAGCCGGTGCCGGAGACGTGGATCGGCTCGCCGGCGACCACCTGGTCGTCGACCGTGATCGTCACGGCCGGGTCGTTGCCGGTGTGCGTGCCGGCGGCGGCGGCGGTCGCGCCGGCCAGCGCGAGCACGGCCGCGAGGCCGGCGGCCAGCGCGGTGCCCAGGAGGCTGCGGGGACGCAGACGCTGAGGAGCCATGTCGGTGCCCTTTCGGGGAGGGGGTGCGGAGGCGGTCACGCGAGGGCGTCCGCGACGGAGTCGACGATGCCGTTCATGAGCAGCGGGCCCCCGGTGGAGGTCCAGAGGGAGCCGTCGACGAGGACCACGTGCCCGTCGCGGTACGCGGTGAGGTCCGAGAACCCGGGCGTCGCCACGGCCTCGGTGAGCGCGGCGTCGGCGGCGGCCACGTCGGAGCCGCCGCCCGCGTCGGGGTTGCCCACCGACGAGCCGCCGAGGCTGCCGAAGAACAGGTAGTCCGCGTCGATGTCGGCGAGGTTCTCCAGCGACACCGGCTCGGAGTGCCCGCGGCCCCGCCGGTCCTGGTTCGCCGGGCGGCGCAGGCCGAGGTCCGTGAGCGCCTGGCCGGCGGGCAGCTCGGTGAGGATCAGGCTGGCGGAGCTGCCCTGCCAGCGCACGATCGAGAACGTCGCGTCCGCGTAGCCGGTCAGCCCGGCGGCGACGTCGGCCACGTGCGCGTCGTAGTCGGCGAGCACCTGGGCGCCGGCGTCGGCGAGGTTGAGCGCATCGGCCACGTGCGTGAACGTCGCGCGCCAGTCGCCGCCGGCGTACCCGGCGTAGTAGGTGGGGGCGATCTTGCGGAGCACCGCGATGACGTCCGGGTTGTTGTTGATGCTGGTGCCGTCCACCAGGATCAGGTCCGGGTCCACCTGGCCGATCGCCTCGAAGTTCGGCTGGGCCACGGCGCCGAGCAGCGGGATGTCCCCCGCCCGGTCCGCGAGGTAGCCCGGGACGGTCGACTGGCCGCGGCCCGCGGTGGTCCCGACGGGGACGACCCCGAGGGCCAGCGCGCCGTCGAGCGCGGGCTCGCTCAGCGTGACGACCCGCTCGGGGTGCTCGGGCACCTGCATCTCGGTGCCCTCGACGTCGGTGACGGTCCGGGTCGCGACCGGCGGCTCCGCACCCGCGGCGCCCGCCCCGGCACCGGGCGAGGCCCCGCAGGCCGCCAGGACGGCGACCGCGAGGCCGAGGACGACCGCACGCAGCGGCCGGCGGGAAGAGGTCATGACGGTGCGCGGTCCTCGTGTCGGGTTGAGAAGGCAAGCATAACCTCACCTTCATCCGCTGAAGTCGTCGCCGAGATCGCGCGGGTGGGGGTCCCGTGGACCCCGCACCCCGCGCGACCTCGACGTCGGGGTCAGACCACGCCGGTCCGACGACGGGCCAGGAGGAGCAGCACCCCGCCCAGCAGGACGACGGCCAGGGCCGCGCCGGCGCCGACCAGCACGTCCGCTCCGGTGGTGGCGAGCGCGCCCACCGGGCCGGTCACCGTGAGGACGTCCCAGCCGATCAGCGCACCGGCCGCGTCGTACACCGCGATGTGGTGCACGCCCGGCAGCAGGTCGGCCGGCAGGGTCACCGTGATCGCACCGCCGGCCACCACGTGGGCGCCGAGCGACACCGGCGTCGAGTACACGAACGCGTGCACCGTCTCGCCCTCGTGCCCGTCGACCTGCACCGTCACCGTGCCGCCGGGCACGGCCGTGCCCTGGACCCGCACGCCGGTGCCGCGGTTGGCCGCCGTCAGCAGGGAGGAGTCCGCCAGCGGGGTGACGGTCGTCGAGCCGCCGCCGGTGCCCGGGGTCCCACCCGTGCCGGGGGTCTCCCCGCCGTCACCGCCACCGGGCGTCTCCCCACCCGGGGTCTCGCCACCGGGGGTCTCGCCACCGGGGGTCTCGCCACCGGGGGTCTCGCCGCCGTCACCACCACCGGGGTTCTCCCCACCCGGGTTCTCCCCACCCGGGTTCTCGCCCGCGACCGGCGCGATCCGCACGACGAGGTCGCCGGTGCCGGCCGTCCGGCCGCCGCCCTTGTTCACCGAGTACGCGACCCCGTCGGGCGCGACGGACACGTGGTTCGTGCTGGTGCCGGTGTCGAGGTTCGCGACGACCGTGCCGTCGACGTCGGTCACGGTGACCGAGCCGCCGGTGCGGTTGGCGACGTACACGTAGCCGCTCACCGCGTCGTAGGTGGCGTTCAGCGCGCCGCCGCCGGTCGGGACGTCGGCGACCGTCGCGCCGGTGGCCGCGTCGACGACCAGCAGGTTGTTCGAGCCCTGGCTGGCGACGAAGATCCGGTTCGACACCGGGTCGTACCCGGCGCCCGAGGCGGTGGTGGCGTTCGACAGGTCGAGCCCGCGGACCACGGGGGCGTCCGGGTCGCTGACGTCGACCACCGCGGCACGCGGGGTGGTCAGGCTGACGGTGACGAGCGTGCCGGACTCCTCGTCGAACGCCAGGCTCATCGGGCTGACGTCGACGGTCGCGGTGAGCTCGATGCTGTCGAGCTGCTCGAGCGTCGCGGTGTCGAACACCGCGATGACCGTGCTGCGGGCGGCGGAGACGTAGGCCCGGCCGCGGGTCTCGTCGACGACGACGTCGCGGGCGTGCGACACCGCGCCGACGGGGAACTGCTTGACCAGCGACAGGTCGTCCTGGGCGTACACGGCGACGGTGTTCTGCCGGGTGTTCGTCGTCCAGACCGTGCCCGCGGTGTCGTCGGTGTCGACCCCGTACACGGCGTGCACGCCGTCGGCCGGGTTCTCCGGGTCGACGAGCGCGGGGACGACCGAGTCGACCGTCTCGAGGGTGTCGGGGTCGAGCTTGAGCAGCTCGCTGTCGGTCACCGGCGGACGACCCACGGCCGCGGTCACGAACAGCGCGTCGGACGCCGCCCCGTAGGCGGACTGGTACAGGCCGGAGCGGAGCGAGGTCTCGGTGGTCACGAACCCGGCGGCACCGTGGAAGGCGCGGTCGAGGGCGACGGAGGACGTGAACGTCGCGGCGTACGGCGCGGTCTGCGTGACGGTCACGGGGACGGAGCCGATCGCGGCGTCGGCGGGCACCGCGAGCGTGGCGACGAGCGTGCCCGCGGCGTCGGTCGTCGTCGGACCGGACTGCACGAGACCGCCCAGGTCGACCGAGGCGATCGTCGCGGACGGCGCGAGGCCGGTCACCGTGACGGTGACGTCCTGCCCGGCGGCGACGCGGCTCGGCGCGGTGGCGAAGGTCGCCTGGTGCTGCCGGACCACGGAGACCGCGTGCCGGGAGACCTCCGCGCCCTCGGCGTCGGTGACGACCACGGTGAGCTCGTTCGCCCCGAAGGCGGCGTCGGCCGGCAGCGTGAGGTCGGCGACCCGGACGGTCGTGCCGTCGACGGCGACCGGCGCGCCGTGCAGGGCCGTGCTGCCGGCGAGCACCTGGACGGACTGCCCGGCGGCCAGACCGGTGCCGTCGACGCGGAACGTCCCGCCCGCGGCCACGACGCCCGGCGTCGCGGCGAACTCGGCGGTGCTCTGCGGCGGCTCGGGGGCCGGGTCGGTCACGGTGATCGTGGCCGGAAGGGAGCGCACCACGTCACCGGCGACGCCCGACCCGGTGAGGAAGTTGACGGCGTAGGTCCCGGTCGCGAGGGCCGGGGTGGAGCCGCCGTCGGCGTCGGTGGTGCCGTCCGGGAACGTGAGCGTGGCGGCGGCGACGGTCCCGTCGGCCTCGGCCTCGATCCACTCCCAGACGCCGTCGGTCTGCCCGGGGCGGTTGAAGCCGCCGCGGTCGATCTTGACGCCGATCACCGAGCCGGCGGGCAGCCCGGGCACCAGCGTCGTCGGCTCCCA
>DAMBCY010000184.1:0-1183 GCA_032056255.1 Cellulomonas sp.
GGGCCGAGGACGGCAGCTTCGCGCTCGACGGCTTCGGCGTCCCGGTCGTCGTGGGCGTCGCCTTCCAGGTCACCTTCGCGATCATCACCGTCGCGCTGATCTCCGGCTCCATCGCGGACCGCGTGAAGTTCGGCACCTGGATCGCGTTCACCGCCCTGTGGGTCACCATCAGCTACTTCCCGCTGGCGCACATGGTCTGGGGCGGTGGCCTGCTGTCCGGCCTGCACGAGAACGGCATCGCCGCGCTGCTGTTCGGCTGGGACGCGGACGCGGCTGCCGCGGTGGTCTCGCCGATCGACTTCGCCGGTGGCACCGTCGTGCACATCAACGCCGGTGTCGCGGGCCTGGTGCTCGCGCTGATCATCGGCAAGCGCAAGGGCTTCGGCAGGGAGCCGATGCGGCCGCACAACCTGCCGTTCGTCATGCTCGGTGCCGCCCTGCTGTGGTTCGGCTGGTTCGGGTTCAACGCGGGCTCGGCGTTCACCGCCGACGGCAACGCCGGTCTGGCGTGGGTCAACACCACCGCCGCGACCGCCGCCGCGATCATCGGCTGGCTCGTCACCGAGAAGATCCGCGACGGCCACGCGACCTCGCTCGGTGCGGCCTCGGGCATCGTGGCCGGTCTGGTCGCCATCACCCCGGCCGCCGGCGCGCTGCGTCCGGTCACCTCCATCATCCTGGGCGTCGTCGCCGGCGTGCTCTGCGCCCTGGCGGTCGGCCTCAAGTACAAGTTCGGCTACGACGACTCGCTCGACGTCGTCGGCGTGCACCTGGTCGGCGGCCTCGTCGGCACCATCGGCATCGGCTTCCTCGCCGCCGACACCGGCCTGTTCCTCGGTGGCGGTGTCAAGCAGCTGGTCGTGCAGACTGTGGTGGCGCTCATCGCCCTCGTCTTCTCCGGCCTGGTGACCCTCGTCATCGGTCTGATCCTCAGGGCCACGATGGGCTGGCGGGTCAGCGAGGAGGCCGAGGTCGGCGGCATCGACCTCGCGGTGCACGGCGAGACCGCATACGAGACGCTGGGCGGGGCCCGCGTCGTGACGGAGGTGAAGGCATGACCAAGCTCGTGTCCGCGGTGATCCAGCCGCACCGGCTCGACGACGTGAAGTCGGCCCTCGAGGCTGCGGGCGTCCGCGGCCTGACGGTCAGCGAGGCCAGCGGCTACGGCCGGCAGCGCGGCCAC
>DAMBCY010000184.1:1193-7609 GCA_032056255.1 Cellulomonas sp.
CGAAGGTGCGGATCGACGTCCTGGTCACCGACGAGGACGCCCCGGGCGTCACCGAGGTGATCGTGAAGGCGGCGCAGACCGGCAAGATCGGCGACGGCAAGGTGTGGGTCGTGCCGGTCGAGGACGTGGCTCGCGTCCGCACCGGTGAGCACGGCGCCGACGCGCTCTAGCCGACCAGCGGCACGCGTGGTCGACATCACGGTCCCGCACCCCCAGGATCACCCGGGGGTGCGGGACCTCCGCGCTGCGCGGTTCGCCCTGGCGGACCGCCTGTCCGGCCCCGGCGCCGACGGCCCGGCGCGCCGCACCGCGATGTCCGGGCTGGTGCTGGACCGGCTGGCCGGCCTCTGGGCGCAGGCCACGGACGGCCAGGAGCTGCCCGGCGTCGCGCTGGGAGCGGTCGGGTCGGTGGGGCGCGGCGACGCCAGCCCCGCCAGCGACCTGGACCTGCTCCTGGTGCACGACGGCCGCGGGCACTCGGCGGCGGAGCTGGCCGGGCTGGCGGACCGGCTCTGGTACCCGGTGTGGGACGGCGGCCTGGACCTCGACCACTCGGTGCGCTCGCTCGCGCAGTGCCGGCAGGTCGCCTCCAAGGACCTGCCCGCCGCGGTCGGGCTGCTGGACCTGCGTCCGGTCGCGGGCGACCCGGGCATCGTGCACCGGGCGCGGTCCGCGCTGCTCGCCGACTGGCGCTCCGCCGCGCGCCGGCGGCTGCCCGAGCTGCTCGCCTCCACCCGGCAGCGGGCCGAGCGGCACGGCGAGCTCGCCTACCTGATCGAGCCGGACCTCAAGGAGGCCCGCGGCGGCATCCGGGACGCCGTCGTGCTGTCCGCGCTGGCCGCGACCTGGCTGACCGACCGGCCGCACGGCGCCGTCGACCGGGCGCACGCGCACCTGCTCGACGTGCGGGACGCGGTGCAGACCGTCAGCCGCCGGCACACCAACCGCCTGCTGCTCGCGGACCAGGACGAGGTCGCCGAGCTGCTCGGGATCGGCGACCGGGACGACCTGCTCGCCAGCCTCGCGGAGGCGGGGCGCATCGTGTCGTCGTCGCTCGACACCACGGCCCGCAACGCGCGGCAGGCGCTCGCCCGGCCCGCGCGCCGGCCCGTGCTGGTCCGCGGGCGGCGCACCCCGCCACGGCTGCGCACCGTCGGCGAGGGTCTGGTGGAGCACGACGGCGAGCTCGTGCTCGCGGCCGACGCGCAGCCCGGGGCCGACCCGCTGCTGTCCCTGCGCGCCGCCGCGACGGCCGCCCGCACCGGCCTGACCCTGTCGCCCATCACGATCGCCAGCCTCACCCGGACCCCGCCGCTGCCGGCGCCGTGGCCCAGGGCGGCCCGGACCCTGCTGGTGCAGCTGCTCGCGACCGGGCCGGCGCAGGTCCCGGTCTGGGAGGCGCTGGACCTGGCCGGCGTCGTGACCACCTGGATCCCCGAGTGGGCCGGCGTGCGCAACCGGCCGCAGCGCGCCGCGATCCACCGGCACACCGTCGACCGGCACCTCGTCGAGGCCGCCGCCCGCGCCGCGGGTCTGCGCCGCCTGGTCGAGCGGGGGGACCTGCTGCTGGTGGCCGCGCTGCTGCACGACATCGGCAAGCGCGCCGGCGCGGGCGACCACTCCGTCGAGGGTGCGCGGCTCGTCGGGCCGATCACGCAGCGGATGGGGTTCGCCGCCGCGGACGTCGCCGACCTCGTGCTGCTCGTGCGGCACCACCTGACGCTCGCGGACCTCGCGACCACCGCCGACCCGGACGACCCCGGGACCGTCGACGCGCTGCTGGACGCCGTCGACCACCGCGCCGACCTGCTGCTCCTGCTGCGGGCGCTCACCGAGGCCGACGCGTCCTCCGCCGGGCCGACGGCGTGGACCGCGTGGCGCGCGCAGCTGGTGGACGACCTCGTGGCGCGGGCGACGGCCCGGCTGGCGGGTACGCTGGGACGTCCCTGACCGCCGAGAGAGCGTGAGGATCGCGCGGTGTTCGCCACCCTGTCCGACCGACTGACGTCGACCTTCAAGAACCTGCGCTCCAAGGGGCGGCTGTCCGAGGCGGACATCGACGCCACGGTGCGCGAGATCCGCCGGGCGCTGCTCGACGCGGACGTCGCCGTCCCGGTGGTGCGGCAGTTCACCGGCGCGGTGCGCGAGCGCGCGCTGTCCGCCGAGGTCTCCGGCGCGCTGAACCCCGCGCAGCAGGTCGTCAAGATCGTGAACGAGGAGCTCGTCGCGATCCTCGGCGGCGCGAACCGCCCGCTGGCGCTCGCGAAGAACCCGCCGACGGTCATCCTGCTCGCGGGTCTCCAGGGCGCCGGCAAGACGACGCTCGCCGGCAAGCTCGCGCTGCACCTCAAGGGCCAGGGGCACACCCCGCTGCTCGTCGCCGCGGACCTCCAGCGCCCGAACGCCGTCACGCAGCTGCAGGTGGTCGGCGAGCGCGCGGGCGTCCCCGTCCACGCCCCGCACCCCGGCAACCAGGGCGCCGAGACCGACGTCGTCGCCGGTGCCGACCCGGTCGCCGTGGCGCGCGAGGGCCTCGCCACGGCGAGGGCCCGCCAGCACGACGTGCTCATCGTCGACACGGCCGGCCGCCTCGGCGTCGACGCCGAGCTCATGCGCCAGGCCGCGGACATCCGCGACGCCGTCGACCCGGACGAGATCCTGTTCGTCATCGACGCGATGATCGGCCAGGACGCCGTCGCGACCGCCACGGCGTTCCAGGAGGGCGTGGGCTTCACCGGCGTCGTCCTGTCCAAGCTCGACGGCGACGCCCGCGGTGGTGCGGCCCTCTCGGTCGCGTCCGTGACCGGCCGGCCGATCCTGTTCGCCTCCACCGGTGAGAAGCTCACCGACTTCGAGGTGTTCCACCCCGACCGGATGGCCTCGCGCATCCTCGACATGGGTGACGTCCTCACCCTCGTCGAGCAGGCGGAGAAGGCGTTCGACGCCGAGCAGGCCGAGCAGATGGCCGGCAAGCTCGCCTCCGGCGAGGGCTTCACGCTCGCGGACTTCCTGCAGCAGATGCAGCAGCTGAAGAACATGGGCTCGATGAAGAAGATGCTCGGCATGCTCCCCGGGATGGGGCAGATGCGCGAGGCGATCGACAGCTTCGACGAGCGCGAGGTGGACCGGGTCGAGGCGATGATCCGGTCGATGACCCCCGCCGAGCGGGTCAACCCGAAGATCATCAACGGCTCGCGCCGCGCCCGCATCGCCGCCGGGTCGGGCATGCAGGTCTCCGACGTCAACGGCCTGCTCGAGCGGTTCGCCGCCGCGCAGAAGATGATGCAGCAGATGTCCAGGGGCGGCGGCATGCCGTTGCCGGGCATGGGCAACCTGCCCGGCACGGGCAAGAAGGGCCGCGGCCGCGTCGCCGCGCCCGCCCGCAAGGCCAAGGGCAGGTCGGGCAACCCGGCCAAGCGGGCCCAGCAGGAGAGGGAGGCGGCCGACCGCGCCGCCGGGATCCTGCCCGCCGCACCGGCGGCGGCCAAGGGCTCCGCGTTCGGGCTCGGCGGTGCCGCGCCGCAGCAGCAGGAGGCGTTCGACCCGTCCAGCATCGAGGACCTGCAGAAGTTCCTCGGGCGCTGAGAGCGGTGGCCCCGGTCCTGCACCTGACCGGCCCGGTCGTCCTCGACGACGACCGGGTGGTCGGCCAGGCCTGGGTCGTGGGGGACCGGCTGACGTTCACGCGCCCGACCGGTGCGCCCGACGTCGAGCGGCTGGACGGCTGGGTCGTCCCCGGGCTGGTCGACGTGCACTGCCACGTCGGTCTCGGCGCGGACGGCGCCGTGGACCGTGCCACCGCGGAGCGGCAGGCCGTCGCCGACCGCGACGCGGGCGTGCTGCTGGTCCGGGACGCCGGGTCGCCCGCGGACACCCGCTGGGTGGACGACCGCGACGACCTGCCCCGGCTGGTCCGCGCCGGCCGGCACCTCGCCCGGCCCAAGCGGTACCTGCGGCACTACGGGCGCGAGCTCGACGCCGTGGCAGAGCTGCCCGCCGCGGTCGCGGAGGAGGCCGCGCGCGGCGACGGCTGGGTCAAGCTCGTCGCGGACTGGATCGACCGCGACCTCGGCCCGGACGGCGACCTGCGCCCGCTGTGGCCGGACGACGTGCTGGCGTCGGCCGTCGCGGCGGCGCACGCCGCGGGTGCCCGGGTCACGGCGCACACCTTCTCCGCCGAGGCGCTCGACGGGCTGCTGGACGCCGGGGTCGACTGCCTCGAGCACGCGACCGGCGCCGAGGACCGGCACGTCGCGCGGATCGCCGACGCCGGCATCCCGGTGACCGCCACGCTGCTGCAGGTCGCGCAGTTCGGGGCCATCGCCGGCCGCGCGGACCGTTACCCGGTGTACGCCGCGCGGATGCGCCGGATGCACGCCCGCCGGTACGCGCACGTGCGCGACCTGCACGACGCGGGGGTGCCGATCCTGCTCGGCACCGACGCCGGCGGCACGATCGAGCACGGACGGATCGCGGCCGAGGCCGCCGAGCTGGTGGCCGCAGGGCTGCCGTCGCCCGTCGTCGTCGCCGCGGCGTCGTGGCGGACCCGCGCGTGGCTCGGGGTGCCGGGGCTCGCCGAGGGGGAGAGCGCCGACCTGGTGGTCTACGACGCGGACCCGCGTCGCGACGTGCGGGTTCTCGCGGCACCGCGGGCGGTCGTGCTCCGCGGGGTGCGGGTGGCGTAGCCCGGCGGCCAGGACGCCGCCGGTCCGCCGGCGAGCGGCCGGCACGGCGCCGTCGGCGGCCTCGACGACGTCGGTGCCGGGACGTGTCGCCCCCGGCCGTCCGCGTCTGGCAGAATGGCCTGCTGTACTCGGCGCGCGCGGCCCCTCTACCCGCGCGGTGCCGTGTCCTCCAGGTCCGACCGGCCCGCATGCCCCACGTGCGGCCCGCGACGACCGCCCCGTAGACACCCAGGAGAGACCACACAGTGGCCACCAAGATCCGCCTGAAGCGCCTCGGCAAGATCCGGGCGCCGTACTACCGCGTCGTCGTCGCGGACTCCCGCACCAAGCGGGACGGTCGCGTCATCGAGGAGATCGGCAAGTACCACCCCACCGAGGAGCCCTCGCTCATCGAGATCACCTCGGAGCGCGCGCAGTACTGGCTCGGCGTCGGCGCGCAGCCGACCGAGCAGGTCCTCGCGCTGCTCAAGGTGACCGGCGACTGGCAGAAGTTCAAGGGCCTGCCGGGCGCCGAGGGCACCCTGCGGACCAAGGCCGCCAAGACCGACGTCAAGGCCACGGTCGACGCCGTCGCCGCGGACGCCGAGAAGGCGAAGGCCAAGGCGTCCGAGAAGAAGGCCGCCGCTGCGCAGGCCCCGGCCGCCGACGAGGCGCCGGCCGAGGACGAGCAGGCCTGATGCTCGCCGACGCGCTGGAGCACCTGGTCCGGGGCATCGTCGACCACCCGGACGACGTGCAGGTGGACGCCCGCACGCTCCGTCGCGGCGACCTGCTCGAGGTCCGGGTGCACCCCGACGACCTCGGGCGGGTCATCGGCCGTGGCGGACGGACGGCCCGTGCGCTGCGCACGGTCGTCGGCGCGCTGTCGACCGACGGTCCGGTCCGCGTGGACGTCGTGGACGTCGCCCGGCGGTGAGCCGCGCACCCGGACCGCTCGCGGTCCGGTGAGACACCGGCACAGGCCCGGTCCCCGTCGTCGGGGCCGGGCCTGCGTCGTGCCCGAGCACCCCTACGCTGGTCCGGACGCCGGACCCGGGAGGAACACCCCCATGCTGCTGACGGTCGCCCGAATCGGCCGCGCCCACGGGCTGCGCGGCGAGGTCGCGCTCGACCTGCGCACCGACGACCCGGCCGCCCGGCTCGCGGTCGGGTCGGTGCTGCCGACGGAGCCCGCCGACCGCGGTCCGCTGACGGTCGCCCGCACCCGCGAGCAGCAGGGCCGGTGGTACGTCGCGTTCGCGGAGGCGACGGACCGCACGGCCGCCGAGGGGCTGCGCGGCGTGGACCTGCTGGTCGAGGTGCCCGACGACGCCGTCGACGACGACGAGGACGCCTGGTACCCGCACGAGCTCGCGGGCCTGCGGGCGGAGCACGTGGACGGCCGGGTGCTCGGGGAGGTCACCGGCCTGGAGCACCTCCCGGCGCACGACGCGCTGGTGCTGCGCGAGCCGGACGGGGCACGGACCCTCGTGCCGTTCGTCCGCGCGATCGTGCCGGTCGTGGACGTCGCGGGCGGCCGGGTCGTGCTGGACCCGCCGGGGGGTCTGCTGGCCGCGGACGCCGCGAACCTGGTCGTGAGCGACGAGACGGCGGGCGGCGACGACTGACGTGCGCATCGACATCGTCTCGATCTTCCCCGAGTACCTGAGCCCGCTGGCGCTGTCGCTGGTCGGCAAGGCCCGGACGTCCGGCCTGGTGGACCTGCGGGTCCACGACCTGCGGGACTGGACC
>DAMBCY010000185.1:0-7604 GCA_032056255.1 Cellulomonas sp.
GCTCACCCGCCTGGTCGACCTGCAGTCCGCGGCCGCGCCGGTGCACGTGGCCCTCACCGGCGGCACCGTCGGCATCAGGACCCTCGCGGCCGTGGCCGCCTCCCCCGCACGGGACGCTGTGGACTGGTCCGGGGTGCACCTGTGGTGGGGCGACGAGCGGTTCCTGCCCGACGGCGACCCGGACCGCAACGAGACGCAGGCCCGGGACGCGCTGATCGACGCGCTCGGGGACGCCCTGCCCGCCGCGAACGTGCACCCGATGCGGGGGCCGGACGCCGCCGCGGGCGTCGTGACGCCGGAGGACTCCGCCGCCGCGTACGCCGCCGAGCTCGCCGCGTTCGCCCCCGAGGGCACCGCCGCTCCCGCGTTCGACGTCCTCCTGCTCGGCATGGGGCCGGACGGCCACGTCGCGTCGCTGTTCCCCGGCCACGAGGCCGTCGGCACCACCGGCGTCCCGACCGTCGGGGTGCACGGCTCCCCCAAGCCGCCGCCGCTGCGCGTGTCCCTCACGTTCGAGACCATCCAGGCGGCCCGCGAGGTCTGGGTCGTCGCCGCCGGCGCCGAGAAGGCGCCCGCGGTCGCCTCGGCGCTGTCCGACGCCGCACCCGAGGTCACCCCCGCGGCGGCGGCCCGCGGCACCGCGGTCACGCTCTGGCTCGTCGACGCCGCCGCCACCGCGGAGGTCGGCGCCGCCTAGCACCCCGCCCTGTCCGCCGTGTCCGCCCTGTCCGCCGTGTCCGCCGAGGTCGGTGTGTCGTGCGCCCGATCGGTCTTCCGCCGTCCGACATCGGCGACGACGCACCGATCTCGGCGTCCCGAGCGGGAGCGGGCGGGTCGGTTCGGACGTGCGGTGCCCGGGACGACGAGCGGCCCCGCAGCTGCTGCTGCGGGGCCGCTCGTCTCGCTCGGGGTGCGCGGGGCTCAGCGCAGACGGCCGCCGCGGCGGGCGCGCAGGGCGGCCAGCGCCTCGTCCAGGATCGCCTCGCCGTCCTCGGCGGACCGGCGCTCCTTCACGTAGGCCAGGTGCGTCTTGTACGGCTCGTTCCGCACCGGTGACGGGGGGTTCGCCTCGTCCTGCCCGGCGGGGAACCCGCAGCGGGGGCAGTCCCAGGTGACCGGGGCCTCGGCGGCCGCCTCCTCGGCGAAGGACGGCCGGGTCTCGTGGCCGTTCGCGCACCAGTAGGAGATCCAGACGCGGGGGGCCGTGTCGCCGCGCTCGGCCTCGCCCATGGGGCCGGCGCCGACGCGGGACCCGCGGATCGCGCTTCCGCTCGCCATGTCGTCCGCTCCCTCAGCTCACGCGCTCGATGAGGCCGAGCAGCACGATGATGACCGCCCACACGAGAGCCGCGCCCACGGTGATCCGGTTCAGGTTGCGCTCGGCCACGCCGGACGACCCGGCGCTGCTGGTGATGCCGCCGCCGAACATGTCGGACAGACCGCCGCCCTTGCCCTTGTGCAGCAGGACGAGCGGGATGAGGAGCAGGCTCGTGAGCACCAGGAGGACCTGGAGGGCGATGGTGAGGGCTGTCACGACGGTGTCTGACTCTCTGGTTCGAGGGCCGGTCCGCGAGGGGCCGGGTGGTTCGGGTGGTGGACCGCGGTCCAGGGTAGGCGACGCGCCCACCGGGATTCCAGCACGACGGGCCGGGTCACGGGGGCCGCGTCACCCGGACGGCCGGGTGCGGGAGGCGAGCGGAGCGCCCCCGCACCCGGACCGGGTGGCTCAGGCGCCGACGTGCGCCTGGAACCGGGCGATCTTGGCGAACTCCTCGCCGTCCAGCGAGGCGCCGCCGACGAGCGCGCCGTCGACGTCGGCCTTGCCGATGATCTGCGCGGCGTTGCCGGACTTGACCGAGCCGCCGTACAGGACGCGGACCGCGTCGGCGACCTCGGCTGAGTACAGCTCGGCGAGCTTGCCGCGGATGGCCTCGCAGACCTCCTGCGCGTCCTCGGGGGTGGCGACCTCGCCGGTGCCGATGGCCCAGACGGGCTCGTAGGCGACGACGACCGTCTTCGCCTGCTCCTCGGTGACGCCCGCGAGCGAGCCCTCGAGCTGCGCCAGGGTGTACGCGACGTGCTCGCCGGCCTTGCGGACCTCGAGGCCCTCGCCGACGCACACGATCGGGACGATGCCCGCGCCGAACGCCGCGACGGCCTTGGCGGCCACGACGGCGTCGGACTCGGCGTGGTACTCGCGGCGCTCCGAGTGGCCGACGGCCACGTAGGTCACGCCGAGCTTCGCGAGCTGCGCGGCGGAGACCTCACCGGTGTAGGCGCCGGACGCGTGCTGCGACACGTCCTGCGCGCCGTAGCCGATCTCCAGCTTGTCGGCGTCGACCAGCGTCTGCACGGAGCGGATGTTGGTGAACGACGGCAGGACGACGACCTCGACGGCGCCGAAGTCGTGCTTGGCGTCCTTGAGGGACCAGGCGAGCTTCTGGAGCAGGTGCACGGCCTCGTGGTGGTCGAGGTTGAGCTTCCAGTTGCCCGCGATCAGGGGGGTACGTGCCATGGGTCAGTCCTCCAGGACCGCGATGCCGGGGAGGGTCTTGCCCTCGAGGAGCTCGAGGGAGGCGCCGCCACCCGTCGAGATGTGGCCGAAGCCGGCCTCGTCGAAGCCGAGCAGGCGGACGGCCGCGGCGGAGTCGCCGCCGCCGACGATGGAGAAGCCCTCGGTGTCGACCAGCGCCTGCGCGACGGCCTTGGTGCCACCGGCGTAGGCGGCACGCTCGAACACGCCCATCGGGCCGTTCCAGGCGATCGTCCTCGCGTCGAGGATCGCGGCGCGGAACAGCTCGCCCGACTTCGGGCCGATGTCCAGGCCCATCGTGCCGGCGGGGATCGCGTCGACGTCGACGACCTCGAAGTCGTCCGAGCCGAACTCGGGGGCGACCAGCACGTCGACCGGCAGGACGATCTCGACGCCGGACTCGGCGGCCTGGGCGAGGTAGCCCTTGACCGTCTCGACCTGGTCCTCCTCGAGCAGCGAGGAGCCGACCTCGTGGCCCTGGGCCTTGAGGAAGGTGAACATCATGCCGCCGCCGATGAGCAGCTTGTCGGCCTTGGTCAGCAGGTTGCCGATGACGCCGAGCTTGTCGGAGACCTTCGCGCCGCCGAGCACGACCACGTAGGGGCGCTCGGGGTCCTCGACGGCCCTGCGCAGCGCCTCGACCTCGGTGAGGACGAGCGAGCCGGCCGCGTGCGGGAGCCGCAGCGCGACGTCGTAGACCGACGCCTGCTTGCGGTGCACGACGCCGAAGCCGTCGGACACGAACGCGTCCGCGAGGGCCGCGAGCTCGTCGGCGAGCGCGCCGCGCTCCGCCTCGTCCTTGGAGGTCTCGCGCGCGTCGAACCGGATGTTCTCCAGCAGCGCGATCTGACCGTCCTCGAGGGCGGCGACGGTGGCCCTGGCCGACTCGCCGACGGTGTCCTCGGCGAGGGTGACCGGCTGGCCCAGCAGCTCGCCCAGGCGGGCGGCGACGGGCGCGAGCGAGTACTTCGCCTCCGGCGCGCCCTTCGGGCGGCCGAGGTGCGCGGTGACGACCACGCGGGCGCCCGCGTCCAGCAGGCCCTTGAGGGTCGGCAGCGCGGCGCGGATGCGGCCGTCGTCGGTGATGGTCGTGCCGTCGAGCGGCACGTTGAAGTCGGAACGGACGAGAACGCGCTTGCCGCGCAGGTCGCCGAGGTCCTCGATGGTCTTCATGCTCTCCCTACCTTGCTCCTGAGAGGGTCGCCGTCACGGGCGTCCCGGGCTCCGTACATGGCAGCGTCCGCGGACGCCGGGGCCGATGACCCCGGCGTACGCGGACGCATGACCGTCGCTACCGGTGCGTGGCAGACGTCAGAGACGCGCGCCGACGTACTCGGTGAGCTTGACGAGGGAGGAGCTGTAGCCCCACTCGTTGTCGTACCAGGCGATGATCTTGACCTGGTCGCCGATCACCTTGGTGAGCTTCGCGTCGAAGATGCTCTGGTGCGGGTTGGTGACGATGTCCGAGGAGACGATCTCGTCCTCGGTGTACTCCAGCGTGCCCTTGAGGGGGCCCTCGGCGGCGGCCTTGACCGCGGCGTTGACCTCCTCGACCGTGACCTCGCGCGAGGCGGTGAAGGTCAGGTCGGTGGCGGAGCCGGTGATCGTCGGGACGCGGAGCGCGAAGCCGTCCAGCTTGCCCTTGAGCTCCGGCAGCACGAGCGCGACGGCCTTGGCGGCGCCGGTCGTGGTCGGGACGATGTTCTGCGCGGCGGCGCGGGCACGGCGGAGGTCGCGGTGCGGGCCGTCCTGCAGGTTCTGGTCACCCGTGTAGGCGTGGATCGTGGTCATGAGGCCACGCTCGATGCCGAAGGCGTCGTTGAGGGCCTTGGCGACCGGCGCCAGGCAGTTCGTGGTGCAGGACGCGTTCGAGATGACGTGCTGCGTCGCGGCGTCGTAGTCGGTGTGGTTCACGCCGACGACGAAGGTGCCGTCCTCGTTCTTCGCCGGGGCGGAGATGATGACCTTCTTGGCGCCGGCCTCGATGTGGGCCTTGGCCTTGGTCGCGTCGGTGAAGAAGCCGGTCGACTCGATGACGATGTCGGCACCCAGCTCGGCCCAGGGCAGGTTGGCCGGGTCGCGCTCCTCGAGGGCGCGGATCTTCTTGCCGTCGACGATGATGTTCTCGTCGTCGAAGTCGACGCTCAGCGGGAAGCGACCCAGCACGGTGTCGTACTTGAGCAGGTGAGCCAGCGTCTTGTTGTCCGTCAGGTCGTTGACGCCGACGATCTCGATGTCGGCGCCCGACGCCACGATGGCCCGGTAGAAGTTGCGCCCGATGCGGCCGAAGCCGTTGATGCCGACCTTGATGGTCACTTGCCCTCCTCGGCACGCGCCGGCACGCGCCGACGCACACTGTTGCGGTGATGGACTGCGCACGCCGGTGTGCGCCCTCCGGAAACTCGCTGGTCACACGATCTTGACCCGCGCGAGCCCTCCGGATGGCACAAAGCCTATACCCGTGGGCGGGGTGCCGCAGGGACCAAGGTCTGCCTGGTCAGCCGGGCGGCGGTGCCGCCGCGCCCCCTACAGATCGAGCAGGTCCGGGCTCAGCCCGGACTCGGTGTCCGGGATGCCCAGGTCCGCCGCGCGCTTGTCCGCGGTGGCGAGCAGCCGGCGGATCCGCCCCGCCACGGCGTCCTTGGTGAGCACCGGGTCGGCGAGCTTGCCGAGCTCCTCCAGGGACGCCTCCTTGTGCGCCAGCCGCAGCTCCCCGGCCTCGCGCAGGTGCTCGGGCACGTCGGCGCCGAGGATCTCGAACGCCCGGTCGACCCGGGCTCCGGCGGCGACGGCGGCGCGCGCGGACCGGCGCAGGTTGGCGTCGTCGAAGTTCGCCAGCCGGTTCGCGGTGCCGCGGACCTCGCGGCGCACCCGGCGCTCCTCCCACACCAGCAGCGTGTCGTGGGCGCCGAGGCGGGCCAGCATCGCGGCGATGGCGTCGCCGTCGCGGATCACCACGCGGTCGACCCCCCGGACCTCGCGGGCCTTCGCGGGGATCTGCAGCCGGCGGGCGGCACCGACCAGGGCGAGCGCGGCCTCGGGGCCCGGGCAGGTGACCTCCAGCGCCGAGGACCGGCCGGGCTCGGTCAGGGAGCCGTGCGCGAGGAACGCCCCGCGCCACGCGGCCTCGGCCTCGGGAGCGCCGGCCGCGACGACCTGCGGCGGCAGCCCGCGCACGGGTCGGCCGCGGTTGTCCAGCAGCCCGGTCTGCCGGGCGAGCGACTCGCCGTCCTTGACCACGCGCACGACGTACCGGTTGCCGCGCCGCAGCCCGCCGCCGGACACGACGACGACGTCGGACTGGTGCCCGTACACCTCGGCGATCGCGGCCCGCAGCCGACGCGCGGCGGCGCCGGTGTCGAGCTCGGCCTCGATGACGATGCGTCCCGAGATGATGTGCAGCCCGCCCGCGAACCGGAGCGTCGCGGAGACCTCCGCCTTCCGGCACGACGTCTTGTCGACCTGGAGCCGCGCAAGCTCGTCCTTCACCTGTGCCGTCAGAGCCATGCGGGTCATCCTGCCATCCCGGGCCGCCGCGGCGTCCCCGATCCGGACGTCGTCCGTCCCGTGCGTCGTCGTGGAGTCACGGCCGCGGTCCGGCGGGCGCGCCGACGTCGCCGAGGTAGCCCTCGATCACGTCGCTGATCGCCGCGGCGAGGCGCAGCGGGTCGTGCTGCGCGGTCCCGTCGCCGCGCCGGACCTGGCGCAGCAGCAGCCGGCCGCCGGCGGCGCGCGTGCGCTCGGCGAGCGCGTCGACGTCCTCCACCGATCCCGGGTCCGCGATCACCGCGTCCACCCGCAGCCCGGGGGCGTGCGCGCGCAGGGCGTCCAGGTGCTCGCAGGGGCCCATCCCGGCGGTCTCGGAGTCCGGCGTCAGGTTGAGCACCAGGATCCGCCGCGCGCCGGTGCGGTGCAGCGCGGCCTCCAGCTCCGGGACCAGGAGGTGCGGGATCACCGACGTGTACCAGGAGCCGGGGCCGAGCACGACCCAGTCGGCCTCGTCGACCGCCGCGACCGCCTCGGGCAGCGCGGGCGGCCGCTCGGGCAGCAGGCGGACCCGGGTGATGGCGTCCTGGGTCACCGCGACCTGGCTCTGGCCGCGCACCACCCCGGTGGTGCCGTCCGGGTGCACGACGTCCGCCGCGATGGCGAGCGGGACGGCGGCCATCGGCAGCACGCGACCCCGCGCGCCGAGCAGCCGGCCGACCCAGTCGAGCCCGTCGACGGTGTCGCCGAGCAGCTCCCAGAGCGCGACGATCAGCAGGTTGCCGACGGCGTGCCGGTCCAGGTCGCCGCTCGAGGTGAACCGGTGCTGCAGCACGTCGCGCCAGGTGCGGCCCCAGTCGGAGTCGTCGCACAGCGCGGACAGCGCCATCCGCAGGTCGCCCGGCGGCAGCACGCCGAGCTCGTCGCGCAGCCGCCCCGAGGAGCCGCCGTCGTCGGCGACGGTCACCACGGCGGTGATCCGGTCGGTGACCCGGCGCAGCGCCGACAGGGTGCCGGACAGCCCGTGCCCGCCGCCCAGGGCGACGAAGGCCGGCCCGCCCTCGTGCGCGGCGGGGGTCATTCCTTCCCGAGGTCGCGCGCGGCCACGGTGACGCGCTGACCCCGGGCCCGCAGCCGCTCGGCCACGGCCTCGCTGATCGCGACGGAGCGGTGCTTGCCGCCCGTGCAGCCGACCGCGATCGTCACGTAGCGCTTCTCCTCGGCGAGGTAGCCGTCCAGCACCGGCTCGAGCGCGTCGACGTACCGGTCCACGAACTCCCGGGCGCCGGGCAGGCCGAGCACGTAGTCCCGCACGGGCGCGTCCCGGCCGGACAGGTGCCGCAGCTCGGTGATCCAGTAGGGGTTGGCGAGGAACCGCACGTCGACGACGTGGTCGGCGTCGAGCGGGATGCCGTACTTGAAGCCGAAGGAGACGACGTTGACGCGCAGCGCCTCGTCCTGCTCCGTGGTCGTGACCGCGGCGCGGACGACCCGGCCGAGCTCGTGCACGTTGGTCTCGGAGGAGTCGATGAGGACGTCGGCCCGCTCGCGGACGTCGGACAGCAGCGCGCGCTCGGCGGCGATG
>DAMBCY010000186.1:0-7584 GCA_032056255.1 Cellulomonas sp.
ACCGCCGGGTCTCTCTGGCGCTGTTCGACGAGATCGCGACTGTCGAGGTGGCGATGCGGTCCGCCATGGCGACCGAGCTCGTGGCCACCTTCGGTCTGAAGTGGTTCGAGGACGCCGACCCGTTCGACGACGACACCGAGTCGACGATCATGCAGGCGTGGCGGCAGGGTGGGCTGGGAGCGCTGCAACGCGACGGTGCGTCCGACGAGACGCTGCACGGCAAGCTGGTTGCCAGCTTCATGTTCGGCTTCTGGGTGAAGCTGCTCGGCAAGGGTGAGTTCTCGCGTCGGTACGCGCCGCTCAAACGGCGGCGGATCTACGACACCACGTTGTGGAAGCCCTGCTTGCGCCGGGCGTTCCCGCATGTCGGAGATCTCGATCGGATGAGGGTGCAGTCGGCGGCAAAGCAGGTCCAGTACGTGCGAAACCGCGTCGCGCACCACGAGCACGTGATCTGGGGGGGTGCCGATCGCCGACCGCCGGGACGACACAGGCGCGACGCTACGCCTCGACGTCCGCGCCGCCCACGACGTGATCGTCCTCCTGGGCGGCTATCTGAGCACGGACCTGCGTGGCTGGCTCGAGCACTCGACAGAGATCGCGGCGCGCCTCGACGAGTGCCCGTTGCCGAGCGCAGTCGCAGCGGATCGGCTGCGACTGGGCGGCGACGCCGACGCCTGATCGCTACAGCGGACGGCCCGCGCGCATCTCCGCGACCAGGGACGCGACCACCGCGTCGAGCTCGCCCGCGTTGCGGCGGGCCACCGCGCGCTGGCGCTGGTAGGAGGCGCCCTTGCGCAGGATCACCCGGACGGAGTCCAGCTCCGTCGTGCAGCCGAGCCGCTCCGCGACCGGCGCGAGGTCGTGCAGCAGGCGGGACACCGCGTCGGTGACCAGCTCCTCGTCCCCGGCGGCGTTCGTGATGATGATCGCGTCCATCCCGTACCGGGCGGAGCGCCACTTGTTCTCCTGGGCGAACCACGGCGGCACCGTCGGCAGCGGCTCGCCGCGGTCGAGCATCGTCGAGAAGTGCTCCACCAGGCAGTGCGTGAGCGCGGCCAGCGCGGTGACCTCCAGCAGGGTGGGGGAGCCGTCGCAGATCCGGGTCTCGATGGTGCCGAACCGCGGGGAGGGCCGCACGTCCCAGCGCACCTCGTCGAACGCGTCGATCACGCCGGTGTGCAGCATGTCGCCCACGTACGCCTCGAGCTGGTCCCAGCGCTCGAACGGGAACGGCAGCCCGGCGGTCGGCAGCTGCTGGAACATCAGGGCGCGGTTGGAGGCGTAGCCGGTGTCCTTGCCGCCCCAGAACGGGCTGGACGCGGACAGCGACTGCAGCTGCGCGAAGCAGGTCAGCAGGGCGCGCGAGATCGGCAGCACCTTGTCCCGGTCCTCGATGCCGACGTGCACGTGCACGCCGTAGATGAGCATCTGCCGGCCCCACCACTGGGTGCGGTCGATGAGGGTGGCGTAGCGCTTCTTGTCGGTGACCTTCTGCTGGGCCCACCGGGCGAACGGGTGGGTGCCGGCCGACATCAGCTCGACCCGGAGCGGGTCGGTGACCGTGCGGACCTCGTCGACCGCACGCTGCAGGTCGGCCCCCGCCTCGCCCACGGTCCGGCACACCCCGGACACGACCTCGACGGTGTTGAGCAGCAGCTCCTGCCGGATCGCGGGGTGCTCGCCGCCGCCCTCCGGACGCACGGCGTCGAGGACGGTGCTGGCGACCTGGCGCAGGTCGCCGGAGTCGGCGTCGACGAGCGCGAGCTCCCACTCGATGCCGACGGAGGACCGCGCGGAGGCGGCGAACGGCAGCCGGGCGGGGGTGGTCATGCCTCGACCGGCTCGACGAGGAGCACCCGCTGCTGGTCCGCGACCCGGGTGAGCACGACGGTCGCCGAGGTCGACCCGCGCAGGTCGAGCTGGCGGCGCAGCTGCTCGGGGACGACCGCGGTGCCGCGCTTCTTGATGGTCAGCGCGCCGACGTCGCGCTCGCGCAGGTACGCCCGCAGGCGCTTGAGGCCGAACGGCAGGTCGTCGAGCACCCGGTAGGCCGTCGCGAACGGCGTGGGGTGCAGCGCGTCGGAGGTCACGTAGGCGATGGTGCGGTCCACGAGCCGCCCGTGCACCTCGGCGGCGACCTCGGCGACCAGGCCCGCGCGGATGACGGCGCCGTCGGGCTCGTACAGGTACGCGCCCACCGGGCCGACGGGCGGGTGCGCGTGCACGCCCGCCTCCCCGGCGCGCAGCACCGCGGCGCCGCCGCCGGAGCCGAGCAGCAGGGCGGACCGGCCGGGGCCGTCGGGGGCGAGCGGCCCGAACCACAGGCCGAGCTCGACCACGTCGCCGTCGACCGAGACCCACTGCGCCTCGGCGTCGTCGGGCAGCGCGGAGTGCGGGACGCCGGGGCCGAGCTTGAGCCCGAGCGCGGGCACGCGCTCCCGGACGGCCAGGACGGCGTCCAGGGGCGGGGCGTAGGCCGCGGGGTCGAACACCCGGCTGCCGCCCGAGGTGCGCCGGGCCGGGTCGGCGTAGACCCCGTCCACGCCCTCGGCGGCCAGGTCGACGGCGAGCCCGTCGCCGTGCCGGACCTCGGCCTCGGGGAAGTGCCGCAGGTTGACCGTGGCGAGCGCCGCCGTGGTCTCGTCGGCGTCCACGGCCAGGACCCGCAGCCCGACCCCCGCGAACGCCAGCGCGTCGGCGCCGATGCCGGAGGTGAGATCCGCCACGTGCCGGACGCCGGCGTCGAGGTACCGGCGGGCGTGCCGGGCGGCGACCACGAGCCGGGTGGCCTGCTCGAGCCCCGCGGGGGTGAGCAGCATGCCGTCGGCGAACTCGCCGAGCTTGGCGTGCGCCTTCGCGCGCAGCCGCGACTGGGTGAGCGCCGCGGCGACCAGGTCGGCGTCGAAGCCCTCCTTGCGCAGGCGCTCGGACAGGGCCATGGCCCGGCCCTCGTCGTAGGGCGGCAGGGCGGAGAGCAGGGCCCACCCGTCGGGGCTGAGCAGCTTCGCGAGGCCGGACGCGTCCATCCCGCGATCCTCGCACGTCGGACCCCCGCGACCCGGCGCGGACCGGGCCCCGGACGACTGTGACGCTGGCACTCGCCTTGACCGAGTGCTAACGGGTTCCTAGAGTGCTGATCGGCACTCTCGTACCGGGAGTGCCAACCGCACCGCACGGCCGCCGGCACCCGCGACGACGGCCGGCCGTGAGCACGGCGTGGTACAGGACATCAGGCAGCACTCACACGCGAAGGGGAGGTCCGCTGTGTCGGTCTCCATCAAGCCGCTCGAGGACCGCATCGTCGTCAAGACGCTCGAGGCGGAGCAGACGACCGCCTCCGGTCTGGTCATCCCGGACAGCGCCAAGGAGAAGCCCCAGGAGGGCGAGGTCCTGGCGGTGGGCCCGGGTCGCATCGACGACAACGGCAACCGCGTCCCGCTCGACGTGGCGGTCGGCGACAAGGTCATCTACAGCAAGTACGGCGGCACCGAGGTCAAGTACGACGGCGAGGAATACCTCATCCTCTCCGCGCGCGACGTCCTGGCGGTCGTCACCAAGTGACCCCGCTCCGGCCGGCACGCACGTGACCGGCCGGTGACGCACGACGAGGCCCCCTCCGCCTGGCGGAGGGGGCCTCGTCGTGTCGTCCGGCGGCCGGAGCGGTGTCGCACCGCGGGCGGCCGCCATGCGGTCGGGTCCCTTCTGGGCCCGGGTCCTGGATCGCCCGGCGCGGGTGCCCGCCCGGCGCGGGTGCCGGGCGGGCAGGCTCAGCCGAGTGCGGCGTGGCTCCGGCCGGCACGCTCGGCGAGCACCGCGGTGCGCTCGTCCTCGGACAGCCCGCCCCACACGCCGTAGGGCTCGCGGACGGCGAGCGACTGCTCGCGGCACTCGTCGATCACCGGGCAGCCGGCGCAGATCGCCTTGGCCGCCTCGGCGCGACGGCGGCGCGCGGCGCCGCGCTCGCCCTCCGGGTGGAAGAAGAGGTCGGAGTCCGCGTCGCGGCACGCCCCCTCGTACTGCCACTCCCACAGCTCCATCACGGGTCCGGGAAGTCGGGAGATCTCGGCCATGGTCGTCCTCCACTCCTGCGACGGGCGGTGCCGTCGGTCCAGCTGCTGTCCGGCGTCCGCGCCGTCCTGGGACCTCGGTCCCTGGTGCCGTGTCGAACTCCGCTGGTGGCGACAGTACAACCGCGCCAGCAGTTGTTCAAGACCGTGTCGCAAGTCGGCTGGCGCGATTCCGGCGGTGCCCTGACCAGGGCTGGCGCGGTTGGCGGTCGGAGTGGCGGTGGCAACCGCGCCGCATCCCCGGCACAATCGGTCGACGGGGGCGCGAGCGACGGCGACGAGACGGGCGAGATGCACGACAGCGACAGCCGGGGCGTGACCGACCGCCCCGCACCGGACGACACGGGCGACCGGCCGCGCGACGCCGAGCCCGCCTCCGGGCCGACCCTGACGGTCGCCGCCGTCGCCGCCCGGCTGGGCGTCGCCCCCGCCACGCTGCGCACCTGGGACCGGCGCTACGGCCTCGGCCCGTCGGAGCACACCGCGGGTGCGCACCGCCGGTACAGCGCCGGTGACCTGGCCCGTCTGGTCACGATGCGCTCGCTGACGTTGGACGGGGTGCCGCCGTCGGACGCCGCCCGGCTCGCGCGCGAGGGCGGGACGGCCCCCGGCGCCGGGGCGGGCTTCCCCGAGGGCTTCCGCGTGCCCGTGCGGCACCTGAGCTCGGTGCCCGACCTCCCCGACGGGCCCGACCTCCCCGACGGGCCCGACGCGCCCGACCTCCCCGACCTGCCGGACGCGCCCGACGTCCCCGAGCCGCACGGGCCCGCCGGCGGCGCCCCCGCGCCGGTCGACCCGGAGCGCTCCGGGCCGGCGGCCGTCGCGTCCCGTCCCCGCCGGCGGCGTGACGGCCCGCCGACGCCCACGTCGGTCATCGACGCCGCCCTGCGTGCCGACGACGCCGAGGTCGCCCGGCAGCTCGCGCTCGCCCCGGACGGAGACCTGGCGCGCTGGTGGTCCGACCTCGTCCTGCCCGTGCGGGCGGGCATCGCCGCGCGCACGGTGCTGGCCCGTCCGGGTGACGAGCCGGACGCGCTCGTGGTCGCCGCCGCGCTCGCGGTGCTGCGCGAGCGGTCGGGGCGCGTGCCCCGGCACCCGTCGCGCCGGCGGATCGTCCTGCTGCTCGCCGCACCGGGTGAACCGCGGCCGCTCGCGCTGCACGTGCTCGCCGGGGCGCTGGCCGACGCGGGCGTGGACGCCCGGGTCGTCGCGGGCCCCACGGGACGGCACCGGCTGCTGGAGATCGCGACGATGACGAGCCCCTCGGCGGTCGTGGTCAGCAGCGAGCTGACCGCCCCCGACCTGGGCTCTCTCGCCGCGCTCGCGGAGCAGCAGCCCGACCTGCCGGTGTTCGTGATGGTGCCCGACGAGGCCGTCGGCCGGGTGCCCCTCGGGCGCCAGGTGCACCGCGTCCGGACCGTTCCGGGGCTGGTGCACGAGGTCCTGGCCGTCTGCGGCTGACCGATCCGTGACAGCGACACGCTAACGTCGGGCCCGATCCGGCCGATACATCACCAGAAGCCGGATCCGCCAGGGTCCCGGTACGGCTGGTGGAAGGCGGAGGTCGATGGCGGGCGTCGTGGTGTGCCACGGATCGACGGCGGTGCGCGAGCGCATCGTCCTGACGGCGCTGGGCGTGCCCTCGCTGGCGCCCGTCCGGGCTGCCGCCACGGTGGAGGAGCTCGTCACGCTCGCGCGGCGCGTCCCGCCCACCATCGTGCTGCTCGACGCGCACCTGCCCTCGCCGGGCCCGGTGGAGGCGATCCGCCGGCTGCGTGCCGTGCCGTCGCAGTCCACGGTCGTCATGCTCGCGGTGCCGGGCGACGAGATCGCGCTCGACCGCGCCATCGCCCTCGGGGCCCGCGGCTACCTGGCGCCCGACGTCGGCCGCGCGGAGCTCGCCGCGGTCGCCGCGCACATCCTCGCCAGCCCGTCGATGCCCTCGGGCGGTCCGGCCGGCGGGGGCGCGCACGACGGCCTCGCCGCGCACGGCGCGGTCGCCAGCACCCCGACGCCCGTCGTCACCCGCACGGAGCTGCCCGCGCAGAGCACCGGCCGCGACGAGGTCTCCCTGACCAAGCGCGAGGTCGAGGTCCTGGTCGGCATGAGCAACGGCCGCTCGAACGCGCAGATCGGCCAGGAGCTGTTCCTCTCCGAGGACACGATCAAGACGCACGCCCGCCGGCTGTTCCGCAAGCTCGGCGCCGCCGACCGCGCCCAGGCCGTCGCCATCGGGCTGCGCCGGGGCCTGATCCGCTGAAACGTCCGTCACCCGTCGCCGGTGCGGGTGCCACGAGCGGGCCCCGTATCATCGGGACATGACCGACCTGGGTACCCCTGGATCCGCTGCCCCCGCCGATCCGTTCGGCTTCATCGGTCTCACCTACGACGACGTCCTCCTGCTCCCGGGCGAGACCGACGTCATCCCGAGCGAGGTCGACACCACGACCCGGCTCACGCGTGAGATCTCCCTCTCGATCCCGCTGGTGTCCGCCGCCATGGACACCGTGACCGAGTCCCGCATGGCCATCGCGATCGCCCGGCAGGGCGGCATCGGCGTGCTGCACCGCAACCTGTCGATCGAGGCGCAGGCCCACCAGGTGGACCTGGTGAAGCGCTCCGAGTCCGGCATGGTCTCCGACCCCGTCACCGTGGGACCGGACGCGACGCTCGCCGAGCTCGACGCCCTGTGCGCGAAGTACCGCGTCTCGGGCCTGCCGGTCGTGGACGGCGACCGCCGGCTGCTCGGCATCATCACCAACCGCGACCTGCGGTTCGTGCCGCCGGGCGAGTTCGCGACCCGCCGGGTGCGGGACACCATGACGTCGATGCCGCTGGTCACCGGGCCGGTCGGCATCTCGAACGACGACGCCGCGGCGCTGCTCGGCAAGCACAAGGTCGAGAAGCTCCCGCTGGTGGACGGCGACGGCCGGCTGCAGGGCCTCATCACCGTCAAGGACTTCGTGAAGTCCGAGCAGTACCCGATGGCCACCAAGGACGCGAGCGGCCGCCTGGTCGTCGCCGCCGCGGTCGGGTTCTTCGGCGACGCGTGGGACCGCGTCACGGCGCTCGTCGAGGCCGGCGTGGACGCGCTGGTCGTCGACACCGCGAACGGGCACGCCCGGCTCATGCTCGACATGGTGCGCCGGATCAAGTCCGACCCGGCCACCCGGCACGTCCAGGTGATCGGCGGCAACATCGCCACCCGTGACGGCGCGCAGGCGCTGGTCGACGCGGGGGTGGACGCGGTCAAGGTCGGCGTCGGCCCGGGCTCCATCTGCACCACCCGCGTGGTCGCCGGCGTCGGCGTCCCGCAGGTCACCGCGGTGTACGAGGCGTCGCTCGCCGCGAAGCCCGCTGGCGTCCCGGTCATCGCGGACGGCGGCCTGCAGTACTCCGGCGACATCGCCAAGGCCCTCGTGGCCGGCGCGGACAGCGTCATGGTCGGCGGGCTGATCGCCGGCTGCGACGAGTCCCCGGGCGACCTGGTGTTCGTCAACGGCAAGCAGTTCAA
>DAMBCY010000187.1:0-7571 GCA_032056255.1 Cellulomonas sp.
CGGGTCGACGGGTTCCGCAGCGCGCACGACGAGCTCGGCGCGCCCTGCGACCCCGCGCTGATCCGCTGGGGGGACTTCGACGCCGAGAGCGGGTACCGGCACAGCCTCGACCTGCTGAGCCGGCCGGACCGGCCCACGGCCGTGTTCGCCGGTTCCGACTACCAGGCGCTCGGCGTGCTGCGCGCCGCCCGCGAGCTCGGCCTGCGCGTGCCCGAGGACGTCTCCGTGGTCGGGTACGACGACCTGCCGATCAGCCAGTGGCTCGCCCCCGCCCTCACGACCGTGCACCAGCCGCTGCAGGAGATGGCCTCGCTCGCCACCCGGATGCTGCTCACCCTCGCCGCCGGCGCGCAGCCGCCGTCGACGCAGGTCGAGCTCGTCACCGAGCTCGTCATCCGCTCCTCGACCGCCCCGCCGTCTCCGGGGGCACGGGCGTGAGCGGGGGCCTCGCGGCCCGGGGCGTCCTGGACGACGCGCTCGACGCCCTGGACGGGCTCGACCCGCACGCGCTCGTCGTCGCCCGCCACGGGACCGTCCTGGCCCGCGCGACCTGGGCCCCCTACGACGCCGGGCACGCCGCGCTCGTCTACTCGGTCTCCAAGTCCCTCACCGCGCTCGCCGTGCTGCTGCTGGAGTCCGAGGGCCGGCTGTCGCTGGACGACCCCGTCGACCGGCACCTGGACCTGCCGAACCCGCACGGACTGGTGCTGCGCCAGCTCCTGACGATGACCACCGGGCACAGCCGCGAGCAGACGGCCGTGATGCCGCCCGACCCCGCGGTGCTGCTGACGACGCCGCCCGCGTTCCCCGTCGGCACGCGGTTCGCGTACTCCTCCCCCGCCACCGGCACCCTCGGCCGCGTGGTGCACGCCGTCGCCGGGGTCCAGCCGACCGCCTACCTGCGGCCGCGGCTGCTCGACCCGCTCGGCATCGGGCCCCGCTGGTGGCGTCCGCTCGCCGGGGTGGAGCAGGGCTTCTCCGGGCTGCACCTCACCGTCGACGACCAGGCCCGGCTCGGCGCGGCCCTCGCCTCCGGCGGGCTGGCGCCCGACGAGCGACGGGTGCTGCCGGCGTCCGTGGTCGAGGCCCTGGGGTCGACCTTCGTGCCGACCGCCGACGGCGGCGTCGCCGAGCCCGTCGCCGACGACTGGGCCCTCGGGTACGGGTACGGCGTCTGGCGCAGCAGGCTCGGGTTCCGGATGGACGGGGCGTACGGGCAGTTCACGCTGGTCGTGCCGGAGTCCGGGGTCGTCGTCGCGTACCAGGGAGCGGCGGTCGACACGCAGCGGGTGCTGGACGTGCTGGGGGGACTGGTCGAGGCGGCCGGGTCGTCCGGGGCCGACGGGGCAGCGCGGGTCGTCGAGCGCGACTCGTGGGCCCTCCGCGACCGGTACGCGCCGCAGGACGGGCCGGGGCCCGACGTCGCCGGCTGGACGCTCGCCGACGACGGCCGGACCGGCTGGCGGCTCGCGGTGCCGGCCGGGGACGGCCGGCCCGGGGGCGTCGTCGCCCTGCGCCCGGACGCCTGGACCCGCGGGTCGCTCGCGCTGCGTGCCGGCGACCTCGCGGCGGGCGCCCCGAGCGACCCCGTCCCGGACGGCGTCGTCCCGGTCGCCGCGCGCGCCGAGCGGCTGCCCGACGGGACCGTGCGCGCCCACCTCGTCGCCACCGCGTCCCCGCACCGCCTGCTGCTCACCCGCGCCGCCGACGGCACGCTCTCCGCCCGCTGGCACACCGCCCCGCTGTGGCAGCCCACGCTCGACACCCTGCTCGTCCCGCCGCTGGTCGCCGCACCGGCGCGGGAACCGTCCTGACCCACCGACCCACCCCGGAGCCATGACCCACGACAACGCCGTCGCCGTCCACCCCGCCTGGCTGCCCGACGCGGCGCTGGCCCCGCTGCGCGAGCTGCCGTCCGCCGTCCTGGGCTCGGGGCCGTGCCTCGACACGGCGCGTTCCGAGCTGTCGGCGCCGGCTGCCGCGTCCGCCGCCGAGGCCGCGCTGGTCGTCGCCACCACGGCCCTCGACCCGGCCGTGCTCGGGCTGCCGCACCTGCCCGACGTCCCGCCCGGAGGCCACGCGATCGTCCGGACCGCCGACCGCACGGTCGTGCTCGGCGCCGACGGGCCCGCCGCGCTGCGCGGGCTCTACGCCCTCGCCCGTGAGCAGGCGGTCGCCCGCCTCACCGGCGTCCCGGCGCCCCCCGGCACCGTGGTGAGCGGGCCGGAGCAGCCGCTCCGGATGCTGGACCACTGGGACAACGTCGCCGCGCACCCCGTCATGGGCCAGGTCGAGCGCGGGTACTCGGGCGGCTCGATCCTCTACGCCGACGGCGAGGTCCGCGCCGACCTCGGCCGCGTCCGCGCCTACGCCCGGCTGCTCGCCGCGACCGGCATCGAGGCCGTCGGGATCAACAACGTCAACGTGCACGCCCGCGAGGCGCGGCTGCTCACCGACGGGCTCGACGACGTCGCCCGGATCGCCGCCGAGTTCCGCGCGTACGGGATCCGGGTCTTCCTGTCGGTGTCCTTCGCGTCGCCGACGCTGCTCGGCGGTCTCGGGACGGCGGACCCCCGCGACGCCGCGGTCGCCTCCTGGTGGGCCGCCGCGGCGGACCGGGTCTACGCCGTCGTGCCGGACCTCGGCGGGTTCCTGGTCAAGGCCGACTCCGAGGGCCAGCCCGGCCCGTTCGCCTACGGCCGCAGCCACGCCGACGGCGCGAACATGCTGGCCGCGGCCCTGCGCCCGCACGGCGGCACCGTCCTGTGGCGGGCGTTCGTCTACGACCACCAGCAGGACTGGCGCGACCGTCGGACCGATCGCGCGCGCGCCGCGTACGACCACTTCGCACCGCTGGACGGCGCGTTCGCCGAGAACGTGGTGCTGCAGGTCAAGCACGGGCCGATGGACTTCCAGGTGCGCGAACCCGTCTCCCCCGTGCTGGCCGCCATGCCGCGGACCCGGCTCGCGCTGGAGCTGCAGGTCACGCAGGAGTACACCGGGCAGCAGCGGCACGTCTGCTACCTCGCGCCGGCGTGGTCGTCCGTGCTGCGGCACGAGCTGGACGGGTCGCGAGCCGTGGCGTCGGTGGTCGCCGGAGCGGGTGGCCGGACGGACGATGCCGGGCGACCGGGGGGCGGCGGGCGGCCGGGGGGCGGCGATGCACGGCCGCGGGGCGGGGTCGCGGCCGTGTCCAACGTCGGGGACGACCCGTTCTGGACCGGGCACCCGCTCGCCCAGGCCAACCTCTACGCGTTCGGCCGGCTGGCGTGGGACTCCACGCTCTCGGCCGAGGACGTGCTGGACGAGTGGATCGCGCTGACGTTCGCGGCGGCGTCCGGGCCGGAGCTCACGCGGATCCGGTCGGTGCTGCACACGATGATGGACGACTCCTGGCTCCGGTACGAGGGGTACACCGCGCCGCTGGGCGTCGGGTTCATGGTCACGCCCGGCACGCACGGCGGGCCGGCCGTCGACGGGTACGAGTACTCGCCCTGGGGGACGTACCACTTCGCCGACCGGGACGGCATCGGCGTCGACCGTTCGTCGGCTACCGGGACGGGGTACGCGGGGCAGTACCCCTCGCCGTGGCGGGAGGCGTACGAGTCGGTCGAGACCTGCCCGGACGAGCTGCTGCTGTTCTTCCACCACGTGCCGTACACGCACGTGCTGCACTCGGGGAAGACCGTGATCCAGCACATCTACGACTCGCGGTCCGACGCCGTGGACGCGCTGGCCGAGGTGGAGGCGGCGTGGGCGTCGCTGGGTGACCTGGTCGGCGGAGCAGTGCCGGAGGGGTTCGACGCGCGGGTGCGGGAGCGGCTGGACGCGCAGCGACGGTCGGCGGTGGAGTGGCGGGACCAGGTGCGGAGCTACTTCTGGCGGAAGTCGGGGGTGGGGGACGCGTCGGGGCGGGGGATCTTCTGACGCTGTTCCGGTCGCCGCACTCCGGCACCGACTTCGGGAACGGGAACCACACTCGCGGCGCCAGTTCCCGTGCCACGCTCAGGTCCATGACCGACGCCACCCCGATCACCCTGAGCGATCGACTAGCCGGTCTACTGGCACCATCCTCTCTCTACGCCGCCGCCGACGTAGTCCGGACCTACTTCAGCACCCCGGCCTCCGGCGGCTTCACCGGTGCCTACTTCGAACGGCTCGGCGGCGGCGGTGATCGCCCGGAGACCGCAGACGTGTTCACTGCGGAAGACCTCGTGGCGGTGTCGATGCTGTCCGTCCACGTGGAGGCGCGTCCTGCTCTGGAGATCCTGATGCACCGAGCCAACCGGCTGAATGGCCTGCTCAGCCAGGTCCGCACGGACAGCGTCCTCGAGTCTCTGGCGGTGGATGAGATCGGTGACACGTGGACGCCGCGCGTGCTCTTCCGCGAGCTCCTGGACATCCCGGGGATCGGTGCGACCACGGCCTCGAAGCTGTTGGCGCGCAAACGGCCGCACCTCGTCCCCGTCTACGACACCGTGGTCGATCACGAGCTGTCGCTCGTCAAGGGCAGGCTTTGGCGTCCGCTGCACGCCTGGCTCGTCGCGGACGAGCACGCCAACGCACGCCACCTCGGCCGGGTTCGCGACCGGGCAGGAGTCCCCGACGTGTCGATCCTGCGGGTCTTCGACGTCCTCGCGTGGATGACGGGGCGTGGCCAAGCATCGCGGAACTCATCCTCCTGAAACCGGTGCTCATCTCGGTCATCCACCCTCACCTCGCGTCCTGACGGGAACACGTCGCCGCACGACAAGAGCGCCACTGCATCCGACCCTGGGCATGTGATGCGTCCGTTCACCAACGACCGCGGCTCGGAGTCGGGCACCATCGACTCCGTGAACGAATCTCGTGACGTAACGCCCGTGGTCAACAGGTTCGACGAGCCGGAGATCCCTGCTCGCGGGCCGGTGCGCCCCGACCCGGAGGTTCGAGCTGCGATGCAGAGCTACGTGGAGTCGGACCAGACGCGGCTCGGCGAGGTGTTCCGCTTCAGCAAGCAGGGAATGAGTCCTGACGAGATCGCGACAGCACTGGGGTTGTCGACCTCGAACTTCGTCTGGAACTACACGCGGATGGCCGGCGCTCTCGTCGACGGAGACCTGCCGTCTGCGCCGACGGTCGCCCTCGGCATCGCGCGGAAGTTCCGCAAGGTCTTGCGCGACCGGACGCTGACGCCCGCCGTGCGGCGTTACCTCGAGCTGAACCTGGAGGAGCTCGAGCGGAGGGCGGACGACCCCGAGGCCCGTTCGGTAGAGGTCGAGGCCGCAGAACGGAAGACCCTGGTTGTCGAGTCGCGCAACGACCGCGGGATCTACGTCTACGCCCTCCCGCACTACCTTCGGCACCCGATCGACCCGACATCGGGGCACACGCTGATGAAGGTCGGGCGGAGCGACAGCGACGTGATCGTGAGGTTTCGCAACCAGACCCGCACGACCGCGCTTCCGGAGGAGCCCATCCTCCTGAGGGTCTACCGCGCGCGCCTGGAGGACTTCACACCACAGCTGGAATCGACCTTTCACCGCCTGCTCGAGGCCGCCGCCCATTCGAGGAACGTCGCGAGAACAGCCGGCCGGGAGTGGTTCGTCACGAGCACGAGATTCCTCGACGAGATCGCACGGGCACTCCAGCTCGACATCGACGTCGTCAACGACTACGAGGCATCGGATGACGACTAGGACGCGATCGAAGGAGCACGCCCAGTCCGGTGCTGGCGGAGGCGCCGGGGGTCCCACGAGTACACAGGCTCCGCCGGGACCGCGTCGGCTCACCGACCCGTATCCCGATGTCGTGCGCGAGGCGCTCCTCCGGGTCGCCGAGGGTGAGCCAGAGGCCGCACGGCTGACCTTGAGGACCATCCGGTTCGAGCCGACACCACGACGCCCTGAGCGCTGGCCCGCTATCTCTGTCGTCGCCCGTGTCTACTCCCGCGATCAGTACCAGTGCCGGTACTGCGGCGAGCGCACGATCCTCCCGCCCGTGATGCGCCTGCTGGCCCGGCTCTTCCCGGACGAGTTCCCGATGCACCCGAACTGGAAGGCCGAGCTGACGCACCCCGCGTTCGTCTCCCGGTCCACGACGCTCGACCACGTCGCTCCGATCGCCGGCGGTGGCGACCCCGTGGCGGAGGAGAACCTCGTGACGGCCTGCTGGGGATGCAATCGCCGCAAGGGCGACCTCACGCTCGTCGAGCTCGGCTGGACGCTCCGCGCACCGGCCGACTTGGAGTGGCGCGGCCTCACCGAGTACTACGAGCCTGCGTGCATCGCCGCCGGCCGGCCGCCGCTCAGCGCGACCGAGATGACCTGGATGCGAGCAACCCGTGTCCAGGTGAGGTGACGAACTACACCCTGGTCATCACGTCGCTGATGCACACCGCGTGGGTGGTCTCGAGCACCCGCCCGAGACCACCCACGATCCCTCAGCGCCGCCCGCCCTTCGACAGGTCGAACACCGTCGTCGTGTCGTACGTCTCGCCCGGCCGCAGCGTCGTGCTCGGGAACTGCGGCTGGTTCGGCGAGTCCGGGAAGTGCTGCGTCTCCAGCGCCAGCCCGTCCGACTGCCGGTACACGCTGCCACCGGTGCCGACCAGCGTGCCGTCCAGGAAGTTGCCCGAGTAGAACTGGATGCCCGGCTCGGTCGTCCACATCTTCAGCGTGCGCCCGGAATCCGGGTCCCGGAGCTTCGCGGCGAGCTGCAGGCTGTCGTCGTCCGGCCGGTCGAGCACCCAGTTGTGGTCGTACCCCTGCCCGAACAGCAGCTGCTCGAACGGCTCCCGGATGCGCTCCCCGATCGGCGTCGCCTCGCGGAAGTCCATCGGGGTGCCGGTGACGTCCGCGACCTCCCCCGTCGGGATCAGCGTCGAGTCCACCGGGGTGTACCCGCCGGCCGGCAGGGTCAGCTCGTGGTCGAGGATCGTGCCGCTGCCCTCGCCCGCGAGGTTCCAGTAGGTGTGGTTCGTCAGGTTCACGACCGTCGGCGCATCCGTCGTCGCCGTGTAGTGGATCTCCAGCTTCTGGTCACGGGTCAGCGTGTAGGTCACCTGGACGTCGAGGTTGCCCGGGTAGCCCTCCTCGCCGTCGACGCTCGTGTAGTCGAGCTGCAGGGCGACGCGGTTGCCGTCCTGGATCGGCGTCGCCGTCCAGACCTTCGTGTCGAAGCCCTCGAACCCGCCGTGCAGGCTGTTCGGGTCGTTGTTGATCGGCAGGGTGTAGGTGTTCCCGTCGAGCTCGAACTGCCCGTTCGCGATGCGGTTGCCGTACCGGCCGATGATCGCCCCGAAGTACGGCCCGGGGTTGTTGTTGTCGAGGTAGCCCTGCAGGTCGCTGAACCCGAGGACCACGTTCACCGGCTCACGACGTCGGTCCGGGACCTCGAGCGACTGGATGATGCCGCCGTACGTGAGGATGCGGACCGTCATGCCCGTGCTGCTCAGGGTGTACCGCTCGACGGCGGTGCCGTCCTCGGTGGTGCCCCACGGCTCGGACGTGATCGACGCGGTGTCGTGATGGCCGCCGCCGTGGTTGCCGCCCCAGCGGTCGGCCTGGTCGTCAGTGCTGTGCGGGGCGACG
>DAMBCY010000188.1:0-7557 GCA_032056255.1 Cellulomonas sp.
CGGAGGGGCCGACCGAGTCGCCGGCGTTGTCCCCGGTGCAGTCGGCGATCACCCCCGGGTTGCGGGCGTCGTCCTCCTTGATCTTGAACGTGATCTTCATGAGGTCCGCGCCGATGTCCGCGATCTTGGTGAAGATGCCGCCCGCGATCCGCAGCGCCGACGCGCCGAGCGACTCGCCGACCGCGAACCCGATGAAGCACGCCCCCGCGACGTCCGCGGGCACGAACAGCAGGATCACCAGCATCATGAACAGCTCGAGGCTGATGAGCACCATGCCGATCGACATGCCGGACCGCATCGGGATGCGGTGCATGTCCAGCGGTCGGCCGCGCAGCGACGCGAACGCCGTCCGGGAGTTCGCGAAGGTGTTGACCCGGATGCCGAACCACGCCACCGCGTAGGAGCCGGCGATGCTGAACGCGATGATGATCGCGACCCGCCCCCACCCGAACCCGACCAGCGCCTTGTAGTAGACGACGATCACGGCCGCGATGAAGACCCACAGCAGCATGAGGAACCTGCCCTGCTGCGTGAGGTACGTCTTGCAGGTCGAGTAGATGAGCTCGGAGATCTCGCGCATCGCCTCGTGCACCGGCATCCGGCGCAGCCGGACGAAGCTCGCGACGCCGAACGCCAGGCCCGCCACGCAGACGAGCAGGCCGATGCCGAGCAGCAGGCGCCCCGAGACGCCACCGAGCACGGTGACCGAGCCGAGGTCGGGCAGCACCAGGCTGGCCTCCCCGCCGTGCGTGCCGCCGGCGGCGGACGCCTCGCCCGACGAGCCGCAGCCCGCCAGCAGGAGGATCGCGGCCGCGGCGGCGGTGCCGGTCAGCGCGCCCCGCCACCGGCGTCGGCCGGTCGTGCGGACGGGAGCGGGCACGCGGTGCGCCGTCCCCGGTTCGAGGTCGTGGTTGCCGGTCCGGGCTTCAGTGTTCACGATCGGATCCCTGGTGGAGAGCGCCTTCGCTGCCACCTTCGACGCTAGGACCGTGACCCACGTCACGGATGAGACGTACGGCCCAGGACCGACGTCCCGGTCCTGGGACGACGTGCCGGCGGGCCGCGGACCGGCCCCGTCGGCTCGACCGGACCGGCTCGGCGGGCGGCTCGATCCCGGCGGCTCAACCCCACCGGCTCAACCCCGGCGGCTCAACCCCAGCGTCCGAGCCGCTGCGCCAGCAGCCCCAGCGCCACCGGACCGGCGGTGGACGTCCGCAGCACGTGCGGTCCCAGCCGCACCGTCACCGCCCCCGCGTCGACCAGCGCCGCGACCTCCCGCTCCGCGATGCCGCCCTCGGGCCCGACGACCACCAGGACGTCCGTCCCGGACCCGGGCGCGGGCAGCGCCACCTCGGCGAGCGGGGCGGTGGCCTCCTCGTGCAGCACGAGCACGGCTCCGCCCGCCCCGACGACCTCGCGCGCGCGGCGGGCGAGCGCGGCGGTGTCGAGCGACAGCTCCACGACGGGCACGTGCGCGCGGCGTGCCTGCTTCGCGGCGGTCCGCACGGTGCCCAGCCAGCGTGCGCGGCTCTTGGCCGCCCGGTCCCCGCGCCAGACCACGATCGACCGCTCGGCCTGCCACGGCACGACGCCGTCGGCACCGACCTCGGTGGCCGCCTCGATCGCGAGCTCGTCCCGGTCGCCCTTCGCGAGGGCCTGCACCAGGAGCAGCCGCGGCGCGGGCACGGGCTCGACGACGACCTCGCGGACGCGCAGGTGCACGCCGTCGGGGCCGACGGAGTCGACCTCGCCGACCACGCGGGTCCCGGCGCAGTCCACGACGTCGACCCGCTCACCGGGCGACCGGCGCTGCACGACCCCGGCGTGCCGGCCCTCGGTGCCGCCCAGCAGGTACGTGCCGCCGGCCGCGAGCGCGGCGAGGCTGCCCGGCTCGGCCAGGAAGACGGGGGCGGTCATGCTCAGCGCCCGGAGAGCTTGTCGCGCAGCTTCGCGAACACCCCGGGGCTGGACGCCGACAGGCGCGCCTCCGGCCGCTCCTCGCCGCGCAGCACCGCCAGGCGGCGCAGCAGCTCGGCCTGCTCCTCGTCCTGCGCGGTCGGGACCTGGACGTCGACGTGCACGTGCAGGTCGCCGCGGCCGCCGGCGTGCAGGTGCCCGACGCCGAGGCCGCGCAGCGTGACCACCTGCGCGGGCTGCGTGCCGGGGCGCAGGTCGACCTCCTTCGCGCCGTCCAGGGTGTCCAGCGTGAGCACGGTGCCGAGCGCGGCCGCGGTCATCGGCACCTGCAGGGTGCAGTGCAGGTCGTCGCCCTCGCGCAGGAACGTGTCGTGCCGGCGCTCCCGGACCTCCAGGTACACGTCGCCGGCGGGGCCGCCCGCGGGGCCGACCTCGCCCTGCGCGGTGAGCTTGATCCGGGTGCCCGTGTCCACGCCCGCGGGGACGTCGACCTCGAGGGTGCGGCGCGACCGCACGCGGCCCTCGCCCGCGCACTCGGAGCACGGCTCGGGGATGACGGTGCCGAAGCCGTGGCAGGCGGCGCACGGCTGCGTGGTCATGACCTGGCCGAGGAACGAGCGGGCGACCCGCTGGACCGTGCCGCGGCCGGCGCAGACCTCGCAGGTGCGCGGGGACGTCCCGGGCCGGCAGCAGGTGCCGGCGCAGGTGGGGCAGACGACGGCGGTCTCGACGGGGACCTCGCGGTGCGTGCCGAACACGGCCTCGGCGAGGTCGAGGTCGAGGCGCACCAACGCGTCCTGGCCGCGGCGCGCCCGCGGGATCGGGCCGCGCTGGGCGCCCGCGCCCGCGGCGGCGCCGAAGAACGTCTCGAAGATGTCCTGGAAGCCGAAGTTGCCCCCGGCACCACCGCCGGGCGAGGACGGGTCCGCGCCCATGTCGTACATGCGGCGCTTCTCCGGGTTCGACAGCACGTCGTACGCCCGGGAGACGTCCTTGAACCGGTCCTCCGACCCGGCGTCCGCCCCCGCGACGTCCGGGTGCAGCTCGCGCGCGAGGCGGCGGTAGGCCTTCTTGATCTGCTCCGGGGTGGCGTCCCGGGCGACGCCCAGGACCTCGTAGTAGTCGCTCACTCGTCACTTCCTGTGCGGGGCCTGCGGTGCGGTCGCGCGGGTGCGCGCGGGTCGGAGGGGTGCGCCGGGGCGGGTCGCGCGCTCACCCGGCGAGGATCCGGGACAGGTACCGGGCGACGGCGCGCACCGAGGCGATCGTGCCGGGGTAGTCCATCCGGATCGGGCCGACGGTCGCGATGCGGGCGACGGCGGTCCCGCCCTGGCCCCCCTCGCCGGGGCCGCCGTAGCCCGTGGACACGAACGAGGTCTCCAGCAGCCCCTCGTGCTGGGTCTCGCGGCCGATGCGGACCGCGACGGCGGACTCGTCCTCGGCCATGTCCGTGAGCAGGCGCAGCAGGACGACCTGCTCCTCGAGCGCCTCGAGCACGGGGCTGATGGTCCGGGCGAAGTCGTGCCCGCCACCGCGCACGAGGTTCGCGGTGCCGGCCAGCACCACACGCTCCTCGCTCTCCCGCGCCAGCGTGTCCTCGACGACGCCGACGACCGCGCGCACGAGGTCGCCGTCCTCGGGGGCGACGTCGTCGCACAGCCCGGCGAGCGCGGCGTCGAGCTCCGCGAGCCGGCGGCCCGCGGCGGCGACGTTGAGGTGCGTCCGCAGCCGGGCGACGACCTCGGCGTCGAGCGGGGTCTCCAGCTCGAGCGTGCGCTGCTCCACGCGGCCGTGGTCGGTGATGATGACGACCAGCAGGTGCCGCTCCCCCACCGGGACGAGCTCGACGTGCCGCAGCGCCGTGCGCCGCAGCGACGGGTACTGCACGACCGCGACCTGGTGGGTGAGCTGCGCGAGCAGCCGGACGGAGCGGTCCACGACGTCGTCCAGGTCGGCGGCGTCCTCCATGAACGTCTCGATCGCCCGGCGCTCCGGGGCGGACAGCGGCTTGATCGTCGCCAGCCGGTCCACGAACAGCCGGTACCCGGTGTCGGTGGGCACCCGGCCGGCGGAGGTGTGCGGCTGCACGATCAGGCCGGCCTCCTCGAGCGCCGCCATGTCGTTGCGGATCGTCGCCGGGGAGACCCCGAGCGAGTGCCGCTCGACGAGCGCGCGGGAGCCGACGGGCTCACGGGTGGCGACGTAGTCCTCCACGATGGCGCGCAGCACGTCCAGCCTGCGGTCCTCGCTCATCGTCACCTCCGGCGCTCGTCCACCGTCCGGGGTAGCACTCGCCCGGACCGAGTGCCAATTCTACGCGGCCGACCGCCGGGCTGCCGTGCCTGGTTCGTCACGCGCGTCGTGCCGGTCGCGTCGCCGCCCGACCAGGTCCGCGACGCCGACGGCGAGCGCGACCCCGACCAGCACCACCGTGACGAGCAGCGCCCGCCCGGCGGCCTCGCTGCCCGGCAGCCCCGCGGCGAGCCCGCCGTAGTAGGAGGACAGGGCGACGGCGACCCCCAGGGCCGAGCCGAGCCGCTGCCCGACCTGGAGCATGCTGCCCGCCACCCCCGCGCGGTCCAGCGGCACCCGCGCCAGGGTCAGCGTCTGGTTCGGGGCGATCACCAGGCCGCTGCCCGCACCCGCGACCATCTGGGTGCCCGCGACGACCCAGCCGACGGCCGGCGGGTCGACCAGGCGGATCGCCAGGTCGGTCCCGACCAGCCCCAGCAGCACGAGCACCAGGCCGACGACCACGAGCGCCCGGCCCCGCGTCGCGACCAACCGGCCCGACTGCTGGGCGGCGACCGCGGAGGCGACCGCGAACGGCATGCCGACCAGCCCGGCCTGCAGGGGCGTGAACCCGGCGACCTGCTGCAGGTACAGCGTGGTGACCAGGAACACCGCGGTGAACCCCGCGAAGTACGCCATGCCGAGCACCGCGCCGTTGCGGAACGACGGCTCCCCCAGCACCCGCGGGTCGAGCACGGCCGCACCGGTCCGGCGCTGGTACCGGCGCTCCCACAGCACGGTGACCGCGGCCAGCACCGCGGCGACCACGAGCCACCACCACCGGGACGCGTCGTCGTCGCCCGACCCCGTGGTGACCACGAACGGGATCATCACCGCCGTCGTCGTCAGCGCGACGAGCGCGAGCCCGGGGACGTCGAGGCGCGGCCGGGTCGCCCCGGCGGGAACGGGACCGGACCCGGCGCGGCCCCGCGGCAGGAACCGCATCGCCAGCGGCAGCACCACCGCGATCACCGGCACGTTGACGAAGAACACCCACCGCCAGCCGTGCTCCGGACCCGCGACCTGCAGGATCAGGCCGCCGAGCAGCGGGCCGAGCGCCGTCGAGACGCCGATGGTCGCGCCGAAGAACCCGAACGCCCGGCCCCGCTCGTAGCCGCGGAACAGCTGCTGGATGGTCCCGACCACCTGCGGGTTGAGCAGGCCCGCACTGGCCCCCTGCAGCAGCCGCATGACGGCCAGCACCTCGTCGGAGCCCGCCAGGCCCGCGCCGAGGCTGGTGAGGGCGAAGCCCGTCAGACCGGTCAGGAACAGCCCGCGGCGGCCCCGGGCGTCGCCCAGCCGCCCCGCCGGGACCAGGACGAGGCCGAACGCCAGCGTGTAGCCCGCGACGATCAGCTGGAGCTGGCTCGCGCCCGCGTCCAGGCTGCGCTCGATCGACGGCAGCGCGACGTTGACGATCGAGACGTCCAGCATCGTGATGAAGCCGATGGCCAGGCAGACCCCGAGCGCCCGCCAGCGCTGCGGGTCGGGCTCGGGGGCGTCCGGGGTGGCCGGGCGGGATCCGGCGGGCTCGGTCGACGTCACCGTCGTGTCGTATCACGGCACGGGCGGGACGGCACCTAGGCTGCCGCGGGTGACCGACCGCTACGGATCCGACGTGCTGTCCGGCGCCTCGACGAGCGCGCACCGCCGACCCGCCTCCGTCCCGACCCCGGCCGAGCCCGGGCTGGTGGTCGAGGAGGTCACGACCGGGTGGGTCGGGGCCGTCGTCCGGGTCGAGAAGTCCGGCGGCGAGCACGTCGTCGTGCTGGAGGACCGGCGCGGGAGGACGCGCACGTTCCGGCTCGGACCGGGGTTCTGGGTCGACGGGAAGCCGGTCGAGCTCACCCCGCCGCGGCCCGCCGCCGCACCCCGGGGGCCGGCGCGCACCGCCTCCGGGTCGCTCGCGGCCCCGGACCGGCGCGCGCGGGTCGCGATCGGCAGCCGGATCTGGGTCGAGGGCAGGCACGACGCCGAGCTGGTCGAGAAGGTCTGGGGCGACGACCTGCGCGCCGAGGGCGTCGTCGTCGAGCTGCTGGACGGCGTGGACCACTTGGTCGACACGCTGCGCGACTTCCGGCCCGGGCCCGGGAAGCGCGTCGGCGTGCTCGTCGACCACCTGGTGCGCGGCTCCAAGGAGCAGCGGATCGCGGACGAGGCCCTGCGTGCCGCACCGGCGGGCACGGTGCTCGTGCTCGGGCACCCGTACGTCGACGTGTGGCAGGCCGTGAAGCCCGCGCGCGTCGGGCTGGCCGCCTGGCCGACGATCGAGCGCGGCACCGAGTGGAAGCGCGGCATCCTGCGCGAGCTCGGCTGGCCCGCCGACGACCAGGCCGACGTCGCGCGCGCGTGGCAGCGCATCCTGCGGTCGGTGCGGTCCTACGCGGACCTGGAGCCCCCGCTGCTCGGGCGGGTCGAGGAGCTGATCGACTTCGTGACGGCGCCCTGAGCCGGGTGGCCACGCCAGCACGACGAGGAGGAGGCGGAGGGTGTCGTACGACCTGCAGGTGTACGCGAGCAGGGGTCTCGCGGGACCGGAGCTCGCCGCGCTCCTGACGACCGGCGACCTCACCGTGGCGGAGCCCGACCAGGCCGGGTCGCTCACCGTCGTGCGGGGCCGCCGGCGGACGTACTCGTTCACCGTCTCGGAGGCGCTCCCGATCGAGCAGGAGGACGTCCCCGACGAGGTCACGGCGGCCGTCCTGGAACCGCGGTTCCTGTACGAGCTGCTGGTCGAGGGCTCGTCCCCGACGGAGGTCCCGCACGCCGTGCGTGCCGCGCGCCGGCTCGCGGCCGGGGCCGGCGGCGCCGTCCTCGACCAGCAGACCGGGCAGGTCTGGTCCCGCGGACGGCTGCGATCCGTCGATCCCGTGCCGACGGGCAGGACCTCCACGGTCGACATCAGCTGGTACGTGCGCGAGGGCTCCGACGCCCACGCCGCGGCGTCGGCCTGGCTCCGGCTGGCGCGGGCCCACCTGCCCGAGGCGCTGCCGAGGCGTTACGGCACGGTCGAGCCGTTGCGGCACACGCTGGACGGCGGCGGCGACGAGGCGTTCACCGAGTTCGTGTCCGGGGCCGACGGAACGGTGTTCTTCACCGGGCGTCCGCCCGTCGTGTCCGGTCACCTGGCCGCAGGACCCGGCTACCGGCGGACGATCACCCGGCACAGCCTGACGCTGCTCGCGGATCCGCTGCGTGCGTCCCCGGCCTGGCGCGCTGCTGCGCGACGCCTCTTCGTGGAGGTCGCCCGGGAGAGCGAGGCGATCGTGGCCACCGCCGAGGTCGTGCGGGGCGTCGACTGGTCCGGACGCAGCATCGGCTGCGACTCCCGCACCGAACGCGATGTCC
>DAMBCY010000189.1:0-7493 GCA_032056255.1 Cellulomonas sp.
CGCTGGCCTACATCGACGTCCGGATGCGCCGCGAGGGCCTGGACGTCGAGCTCGCGCGCTCGGCGGCGGACGCCGGGCGGTGACCGTCGCGTCCACCGTCGCCGGGGCGGCCGGCGTGCTCGCCGGGACCTCCGGCGTGCTCGCCGCGGTGCCGGTCGTGCCCGACGGCGAGCAGGCGCGCGAGTGGGTGGAGCGCGAGCTCGCCGATCCCGTCTACCACCAGGGGCCGAGCCTCCTGCAGCGCCTGCTCGACTGGCTCGGCCGGCTGTTCGCCGGCGCGGACGGCGTCCCGCTGGGCGACCTGGGCACCGTGCTGGTCGTGGTCGCCGTGCTCGGGCTGCTGGTGCTGATCGCGTTCCTCGTCACCGGACCGGTCCGCCGCGGCCGACGCCGCGGGCAGGCCGGCGCGGTGCTGGACGCCGACGACCGGCGCAGCGCCGCCGACCTGCGCGCCGCGGCCGACGCCGCCGCCGCGCGGGGCGACTGGAGCGCCGCCGTCCCCGACCGGTTCCGGGCGGTCGTGCGGTCGCTCGAGGAGCGCACCGTGCTGGACGAGCGTCCCGGGCGCACCGCGCACGAGGCGGTCGAGGCCGCCGGCCTGCGGTTCCCCGCGCACGGCGTCGACCTGCGGGACGCGGGGGCGCTGGTCGACGACGTCGTCTACGGGCACCGCACGCCGCGCCCCGCCGACGACGCCGCGCTGCGCGAGCTCGACGCCCGGCTCGCGGCGACCCGGCCCGTGCTGCCGGGCGCCCCGGCGCCCGCGGGCACCGCGACCGCGGGGACCGGCGCGTGAGCGCCCCGGCGGCCACCGGGCCGGGCACGACCGGACCCGGCGACGGCACGGTGCTCGGCGACGGCACGGTGCTCGGCGACGGCACCACCGCGCGCAGCCGCGCGGGGCGGCGCTGGCGTCGCTGGCGCTGGGTGCTGGGCGTCGTCGGGGTGCTCGCCATCGGGGTGCTGGCCGCGGTGCTCCCGGCCCCGGTCCGGTCCACCACCCCCCTCGCGCCGGACAACCCGCAGCCGAACGGCGCCCGTGCCGTCGCGCAGGTGCTGGGCGACCAGGGCGTGTCGGTGCGCTACGTCCGGACCTCCGGCGAGGCCGTCGACGCCGCCACGGCCGGCAGCACGCTGCTGCTCACCAGCGACTGGCTGCTCACCGACCAGCAGCTCGACGCCGTGGCCGCCGTCGACGCCGACCTGGTGCTGCTCGACCCCTCCCCCGCCCTGCTCGACCGCGTCGCGCCCGCGGTGACGACCGCGTGGACCGGGACCGGCACCGCCACGACGGTCGAGCCGCGGTGCGAGGACCCCGACGCGGTCGCCGCCGGACCGGTCGTCGGCTCCGGGTCGGGCTTCGTCCCCGCGGACGCCGAGCTGCCCGCGGGCACGTCGCTCTGCTACCCCGTGCCGGGCTCCCTCGGGTCCCTGTACGCCGTGTCCGAGGCCGACGGCCGCCGGGTCGTCGCGCTCGGCGACGCCACGCTGCTCACCAACGCGGCGGTCGCGCAGGAGGGGAACGCGGCGCTGGTGCTGCGGGCGCTCGGGCGGAACGCCGACCTCGTCTGGTACGTCCCGTCCCCGACCGACACCGGCGAGCAGGGCGGCGGCGGGCTCGGCGACCTGCTCCCGCCGGCCGTCTCGCTGCTGCTCGTGCAGGCCCTCGTCGTGGTCGCCGTCCTCGCCCTGTGGCGCGGCCGCCGGCTCGGGCGCGTCGTCGTCGAGCAGCTGCCCGTCGTCGTCCGCGCCGCCGAGACCACCCGCGGCCGCGGCCGGCTGTACCGCACCTCGCGGTCCACCGGGCACGCCGCCGCCGCGCTGCGGGCCGGCACCGCCGACCGCCTCGCCCGCCGGCTCGGGCTCGCCCGCTCCGCCGACGCCCCCGCGGTGATCGACGCCGTCGCCCGAGCCGCCGGGCGCGACCCCCTCGACGTCGCCGACCTGCTGTACGGACCGCCACCCACGTCAGATGCGGGCCTGGACCTCCTGGCCCGCCGGCTCGACCAGCTCGAGAGCGAGGTTCACCCCACGTGACCCACGACCAGCCCACCCCGAACCCGTGGCAGCCCGGGGCGCCCGCGTCCGCCGGCCACCCCGTGGACGCCGCTCCGGCGCCGGTCCCGGAGCCGTCCCCCGACCTGCGCGAGGCGCTCGGCGACGTGCGCACCGAGGTGGGCCGGGCCGTCGTCGGCCAGGACGCCGCGGTGACCGGCCTGGTCATCGCGCTGCTGTGCCGCGGCCACGTGCTGCTCGAGGGCGTCCCGGGCGTCGCGAAGACGCTGCTGGTGCGCAGCCTCTCGGCCGCGCTCGACCTCGACACCAAGCGGGTGCAGTTCACGCCGGACCTCATGCCCGGCGACATCACCGGCTCCCTCGTCTACGACGCCCGGACCGCCGAGTTCTCGTTCCGCGAGGGCCCCGTCTTCACCAACCTCATGCTCGCGGACGAGATCAACCGCACCCCGCCCAAGACGCAGGCCTCCCTGCTCGAGGCGATGGAGGAGCGGCAGGTCTCGGTCGACGGCACGCCGCGGCCGCTGCCGGAGCCGTTCGTCGTGGTGGCGACGCAGAACCCCGTCGAGTACGAGGGCACCTACCCGCTGCCCGAGGCGCAGCTCGACCGGTTCCTGCTCAAGCTGACGCTCCCCCTGCCGCAGCGCGCCGACGAGATCGAGGTCCTCGCCCGGCACGCCGCCGGCTTCGACCCGCGGGACCTCGTCCGTGCCGGGATCCGCCCCGTCGCCGGCGCGGACGTGCTGGAGCGGGCCCGTGCCGAGGTCGCGCGCGTCCAGGTGGCGCCCGAGGTGCTCGGCTACGTCGTCGACCTGGTCCGCGCCACCCGGGAGTCCCCGTCGCTGTCGCTCGGCGTCTCGCCCCGCGGGGCGACCGCGCTGCTGGCCACCTCCCGCGCCTGGGCCTGGCTGTCCGGCCGGCCCTACGTGACGCCCGACGACGTCAAGGCGCTCGCGCACCCGACGCTCCGGCACCGCGTGCAGCTGCGCGCCGAGGCGGAGCTCGAGGGTGTGACCGCCGAGTCGGTGCTCGACACCGTGCTGGCGACCGTGCCGGTCCCCCGCTGAGGTCGGGCGCGTGGCGATCACCGGGCGTGCCGTCGTCCTGGCCGCGGTCGGCCTGGCCGCGGTCCTGCTGGTGCCCGTCCCCGGCACGATCCTGGCCTGGACGGCGCTGTGCGTCGTGCTGTGCGCGGTCGACGCGGCGCTCGCGGCGTCCCCGCGCGCGGTGGCGGTCCGCCGGGAGGTCACCGGTCCCGTGCGGCTGCGCGACGCGTCCCGGTCCCGGCTGACCCTGACGCACACCGGCCGGCGGCGGCTGCGCGCGCTCGTCCGGGACGCCTGGCAGCCCTCGGCCGGAGCCGTGCGCAACCGGCACCGGCTCGACCTGCCCCCGGGTGAGGCGCGGCGCGTCGACACCCCGCTGCTGCCGACGCGGCGGGGCGACCTGCGCGCCGACCGGGTGACGATCCGCACGGTCGGGCCGCTCGGGCTCGCCGCCCGGCAGGCGTCGCTCGACGTGCCCGGGGAGCTGCGCGTGCTGCCGGAGTTCGCGTCCCGGCGGCACCTGCCCAGCCGGCTGGCCCGGCTGCGGGAGATGGACGGTCGTGCCGCCGTGCAGGTCCGCGGGGCCGGCACCGAGTTCGACTCGCTGCGCGAGTACGTCATCGGGGACGACGTCCGCTCGATCGACTGGCGGGCGAGCGCCCGGCGCGCCGACGTCGTGGTCCGCACCTGGCGGCCCGAACGCGACCGGCGGGTGCTGGTCGTCGTGGACACCTCCCGCACCAGCGCCACCCGGACCGGGGAGGAGCCGCGGCTCGAGGCGTCCGTCGAGGCCGCGCTGCTGCTCGCGGCGCTCGCCTCGCGGGCGGGCGACCGCGTCGAGCTGATCGCCTACGACCGCACGGTCCGCGCCCGGGTCGCCGGTGCGTCCGGGCCCCGCCTGATGCCCGCCGTCGCGGACGCGCTGTCCGGGGTGGAGCCGTCGCTCGTCGAGGCCGACTGGCTCGGGCTGGTCGGGCAGGTCCGGGAGCGGCTGTCCCAGCGCTCGCTCGTGGTGCTGCTGTCAGCCCTCGAGCCCGCAGCCGTCGAGCACGGGCTGCTCGGCGTGGTCGACCAGCTCACCTCGCGGCACCAGGTGGTCCTCGCCTCGGTGCGGGACCCCGAGACCGAGCGGCTGCGCACCGGGCGGGAGGACGTCGCCGCGCTGTACGACGCGGCGGCGGCCGAGCGGGCCGAGCTCGAACGCACCGCCGTCGCGGTCCGGCTGCGCGGCCGGGGCGTCGAGGTGGTCGACGCGCTGCCGGACGATCTCGCGCCGCGGCTCGCGGACACCTACCTGGCGCTGAAGGCGGCGGGGCGGCTGTAGCCGGCCCCGGGTCGTACCGTGTCCGCTGTGAGCGGCGAGGGGCGGATCACCACGCGCGGCCTGGGCCGGGCCCTGCTCGCCCGCCAGCACCTGCTGGCGCGCACGAGCGCCTCGCCGGTCGACGAGGTCGCGCACCTCGTGGCGCTGCAGTCGCAGAACCCGGCGTCCGCCTACCTGGCGCTGCACGCCCGCGTCGAGGGGTTCGCCCACGAGCACCTGGCCGCGGCGATGCTGGACCGGCGCGTCGGCCGGCTGGCCCTGCTGCGCGACACGGTCCACCTCGTCACGGCGGCGGACGCGCTCGCGCTGTGGCCGCTGCTCGCCCCCGTGCTGCGCCGGCGCCTCACCGCGGACGTCTCGGCGGCGCCGACCCTCCGGCAGGTGGACCTGGACGACCTGCGCCGCGCCGCGCTCGACGTCCTGGCGGACGGGCCGCTGACGGCCGGCGCGCTCGGCGCGCGCCTCGGGGCCACCTGGCCGGGGCTCGACCCGCGCGCCCTGGCGACGGGCGCTCGCGGGCTGCTCCCCCTGGTGCAGGTCACCCCCCGCGGGGTCTGGGGCCGCAGCCTCGCGACGACCTGGACCACCGCGGAGGCGTGGTTCGGGGCGCCGGTGACCGAGCCCGCCGACCCGGCCGACGCGCTGGCCGGCCTGGTGCGGCGCTACCTCGCGGCGTACGGGCCCGCGACGGTCGCCGACGTGCAGCGCTGGGCCGGCCTGACCCGGCTGGCGGCCGTGGTCGGCCGCGCGGGGCTCGTCGAGCTGCGGCACACCGACGGCCCGGGGGGTCGCGAGCGGGTGCTGCTCGACGTCGCGGGCGCCCCGCTGCCCGACCCGGACTCCGCCGTGCCGGTGCGCCTGCTGCCGGACTTCGACGACGTGCTGCTCGGCCACGACGACCGCACCCGGATCGTCCCGGCGGACGTCCGGTCCGCCCTCGCGAGCCGCAACGGCACGCCCCCCGCCACGGTGCTGGTGGACGGGACGGTCGGCGGGACCTGGGCGCTGCGGCGCGAGCGGCTCCCCCGGCCCGCGGGATCGCCGGTGGGGCGGCGCGAGCGCGCCGTGCTCACCGTGGCGCCGCTGCGCCGGTGGTCCCGTGCCGACCGCGCGGCGGTGCTGGCCGAGGCGGAGCGCGTCGTCCGGTTCGTCGCGGACGACGCCGCGGAGCACGTCGTCGCCCAGGCCGACCCGGCCTGAGCGGCGCCGTCACGCCGCCGAGGCGTACTGCGTCTCGTACAGCTCGGCGTACAGCCCGCCCGCGGCGAGCAGCTCGGCGTGCGTGCCCTGCTGCACGACCCGCCCGCCGTCGAGCACCACGATCGAGTCCGCCTCGCGGATCGTCGACAGCCGGTGCGCGATGACCAGCGCGGTGCGCCCCGTCAGCGCCTCCGCGAGCGCGCGCTGCACGGCGGCCTCGGACTCCGAGTCGAGGTGCGCGGTGGCCTCGTCGAGGATCACCACGGGCGGGGCCTTCAGCAGCAGGCGGGCGATCGCGAGCCGCTGCCGCTCCCCACCCGACAACCGGTAGCCGCGGTCGCCGACGACGGTGTCCACCCCGTCGGGCAGCCGGGTCACGAGGTCCCAGATCTGCGCCCGGCGCAGCGCCTGCTCCAGCTCGGCGTCGGTGGCGCCGGGCCGCGCGTAGAGCAGGTTGGCGCGGATGGTGTCGTGGAACAGGTGCGCGTCCTGGGTGACGACGCCGACGGCGTCGCGCAGGCTGTCCTGGGTCACGGTGCGCACGTCCCGGCCGGCCACGCGCACGGAGCCCGCGGTCACGTCGTACAGCCGGGACACCAGGGCCGAGACCGTGGTCTTGCCCGCCCCCGACGGGCCGACCAGCGCGACCAGGTGACCGTGCGGCACCGCGAAGGACACGTGCTCGAGCGTCGTGCCGGGCACCTCGGTCCGGAGCCGCGCGACGGACTCGAGCGAGGCCAGCGACACCTCGGACGCGGCCGGGTAGCGGAACGACACGTCGTCGAGCTCGACGCTCGCGGTGCGGGCGACGTCGGCGGGCAACGGGCGGGCGTCCGGGGCGTCGGCGACGGACGGGGCCAGGTCCAGCACCTCGAGCACGCGCTCGAACGAGACCAGCGTCGTCATGACGTCGACCTGGACGTTGGACAGCGCCGTGATCGGCCCGTACAGCCGGGTGAGGTAGGAGGTCAGCGCGACGACGACGCCGACGGTGAGCGAGCCCCGGATCGCGAGCACGCCGCCGAGCCCGTAGACGATCGCGACGGCCACGGCGGCGACCAGCGTCAGTCCCACCCGGAACACGGCGGAGTACATCGCGCTGGTGATGCCGATGTCCCGCACCCGCGCGGCCCGGCCGGCGAACACGGCGGTCTCGTCGTCGGCGCGGCCGTAGAGCTTGACCAGCTGGGCACCGGCGACGTTGAACCGCTCGGTCATCGTCTGGCCCATCTCGGCGTTCAGCGTGTAGGACTCCGCGGTGACGGCGGCGAGCCGGCGCCCCATCGCCCGCACGGGCAGCACGAACACCGGCAGCAGCACCAGCGAGATCAGCGTGATCTGCCAGGACAGCGACAGCATCGCGGCGATGACGAGCACCACGGTGAGCACGTTGGAGACCACGTTGGACAGCGTCGAGGTGAACGCCTGCTGCGCGCCGAGCACGTCGCCGTTGAGCCGCTGCACGAGCGCCCCGGTCTGGGTGCGGGAGAAGAACGCCAGCGGCATCCGCTGCACGTGGTCGAACACCTGGGTGCGCAGGTCGACGATCAGACCCTCGCCGATCCGCGCGGACAGCCAGCGCGAGGCGAGGGTGAGGCCGGCGGTCGCGAGCGCGAGCAGCGCGACGACGCCGGCGAGCCCGAGCACCAGGCCCGGGCGGGCGCCGGCGATGCCGTGGTCGATGATCTGCCGGTACAGCAGCGGCGTGGCGGCGCCGATCGCGGCGTCCAGGGCGACCAGGACCAGGAAGACCGTGATGAGCCCGCGGTAGGGGCGGGCGAAGGTGAGGATGCGGCGCAGCACGTCACGGCTGACGCGGCGCCGGGTGACGGACGGATCGAGGCGGAACGACCGGTACATGGCCCGGCCTCCGCCCCCGCCCTGGGGTCCGTGCAGGGACATGGTGC
>DAMBCY010000190.1:0-7465 GCA_032056255.1 Cellulomonas sp.
GACGCCGTGCTGAGCATCGGGCACGTGCTCGAGACCGGCCGCTGTGCCCGCTGCGGTGGTACCCGCCGGGCCCCGGCCTGCTCGTGCGACGACTCCCCCGCCCGCGGCCGGCGCCAGGCGCACCGGCACGGGCAGGAGGCTCCGGTCATGTAGCCGGCACCCGTTCCGTCCTGTTCACCTCTCCCCCGTTGGCGCGGGGGCCGAACGTCAGGATTGCGGTTGTCTGCTCTGCTGGAGCGGACCAGCCCCGTCACCGATGCGCAGTTCGATCGGATCACGGCGGGGCTGGTCCCGCACTCGTTCCCGTCCCGCGACGACGCGGAAGCGGCTGCATGTGCCCTGGGAGCCTTGTACGGGCCCGTGGTGGCCCAGGACGTCCTGGACGTCAACGACGGCGCCGTGTGGCGTGAGGCGTACGTCTACGACGCCTCAGGGGCTGCTGTGGTGGGCCCCGACGGCCGCTACGCGCGTGAGCGGTACATGGTGGGCGGCGCCCCGCTGCTGTCGGCGTCCGCCGGCCTGGGCCTCGGTGAGGGCCGGACCTTCCGGCTCTCGGTCTCCCCCGGCACCATCGGGCTGCGGACCTTCGATGCCGTGCGCGCTGAGGCCCGCGCTGAGCGGGAGCGCACCGACCCCCGTGCGAGCGTGCTGAGCCTGTACGACCCCGAGCACGGCGACGACGCCAGGCAAGTCGACCTGGTGCACATGAACCCCGCCGGCCTCTTCGTCGGCGGTCCGGTCGACCAGGGGTGGATCACACCGAAGCCGGGGCGCGTCATCGCGGTCTGGTCGGCGCGGAGCCGGGCGCGGATGTTCACCACGGTGCCGCAGCTCGACTTCTCCGACTGGACCTCCGAGACCGGCGACCTGGCGATGGTCACGCTCACGCTGCCTGGTGAGTGGCAGGCGGTCGCGCCGACCGGGCGGGCGTTCAAGCGGGCGATCGAACGTTTCCGGTCGCGGGCGACCCGGGCCGGCTTGGACGTGCGGGCGTTGTGGAAGTTGGAGTTCCAGACCCGCGGGGCGCCGCACCTGCACCTACTCATGCGGGTGCCGGCGGCGGTGACGACGCTCGGCGGGTATCCGGAGCGGCTGGGTTACCAGGTCACGGAGCGGTACGAAGACTGGCTCTCGAGGACCTGGGCTGAGGTCGTCGGTGCGGACGACCGCTGGTGCCACCGCTGTCAGCTCGGCCCCGGCTGCACGTCGCTGTGCGGGGCGCGGGACACGGAGCGGCGCCGTCACCTGGCCGCCGGCACCGCGGTCGACTACTCGGGTCAGAAGTTCAGCGACCCCCGTCGGATCGCGACGTACTTCCTCGGGCACAGCTCGAAGCACGCCGACGGCAAGGAGTACCAGCACATCGTGCCGTCCGAGTGGCGCGGCGACGGGGAGGGGCCCGGCCGTTTCTGGGGCTACTGGGGGCTCAGGAAGGGCACGGTGGAGGTCGACCTCGACCAGCGCGAGTGGTACGCCGTGCGCCGCATGCTCCGCCACGTCCACCGCGCCCGGGCCTGGCGCCTCGATCAGTCCGCGCAGCGCCGCGCCGAGTATCACGCCCGCATGGGTGACGCCCCCGCTCCCCGTCGGCGGTACCGCCTCCGGAACCTCGGCGCCGCCGGGACGACCTCGCTCGGCGGTGGCACCGTCGTCGTCAACGACGGCATCGCCCTGGCGTATGACATCGGTCGTGCGCTGGCGATTCGGCGTCAATAGAGTCTTGACGCTGGACCACGGTCAAGATATCCTTGACGCATGGCGAAGAGCAAGACTGTCGACCCCGTGATGGCGTTCCATCGCGATGCGCTGTTTGGTCACGCGCTGAAGGTCGATACGGGCGTGCGCAACGCGAGTTCTGCGGCTGCTGCCGGCGCGGGCTACCGCGATGCGGTGTTCTGGGTGCAGGCGGTTGGTGCGGCCGAGTTCGCGCGTCGTGCGACCGAAGAGCTCCTAGTCGACGCGGTGGCTGGCGCTCGTGCCGCCGGCGCCTCCTGGGCGGACGTCGGCCGGGAGCTCGGGATCACCAAACAGGCAGCCCAGCAGCGTCTCGGCTCAGCCACGGCAAGCGCGAATGCTCGGATGAGTGCCCCGCAGGTCGAGATGCTGGACTTGTAGAAAGCCGCAGCGCCGGCACCAGGTCGCCGGCGCCGCGGCGTTCGCGTCGATGCAGGTCAGGGCGCTGCCACTGCGATCGCACTGCGGGCGGGTTGTAGGAACACGACAAGGGTTACGGGGCCGAGCCAGTTGGAACACCTCGGTCTTGGGCTCATCCCCCGGCCTCGTCGCCGCCCCGAGCTCACGCCGCCGGCACCGTGGCAGACGCCCGCTCCCCCAGCGCGGAGCCGCACCCTCGCCTCCGCAGGCCGTGTAGTTCGCGGCGCCCGGGTCGGGGACGGACATCCTGAGCGCGGCGCTACGCGTGCCGGACCGGCCGGGCCCGGACCGGGCTCGTTATCTGTGCCACATCTCCACGCGGGGTGACCACGGGGTGTTCGCGCTGGTCACTGCGCGATCGTGAGGGTGCGACCACGGCGTGCGGCTTTCGCGATGCCGCCTTCGGCTTCCCAGCGTGCGCGCTGTTCGCGGGCGCGCTGCTCGTACTCGATCTCGCCCTGGACGGTGGAGCCGGCTGCGCGGGACAGGGTGGCCGCTCGTAGCGCGCCCATGAGGTCGTTGGAGGTGAGGGCGATGACGCACCGGTCGGCGTACTCGCGCTGGAGCTCGCGGTAGCGGTCGATGGGTTCCAGCTGGAGTCGCTCGGGGGTCCGCGACGCCTCGATGAGTTCTTCGATCTCCGAGGCGGTCAGGCCGTTGTGCGGGGAGCGTCGTGGTGCGCGTGCCATGCGTACATGATCGGCCGCGTGGGGGTGCGGGTGAAGCCGCTAGATGCGGCCGGTCAGCAGAGAGACGCCGACCGTGACCAGGAAGAGCGTCACGATGGCCGCACTGATGGTTCCGGCGCGTGTCGGCTTGGCTTCGTACCACTGCATATTGGGTAGTTCGGTCGGCGTTGGCTGGCGGTGCCCGGGAATCGGCTGTGGCGGCTGGGTGGGTTCGATGATCCGGCGCGAGCGCGGGTCGTTGCCGGTGCCGGCGTAGCGGTCCCGGAGCCACGGGTCCATCTCGTCCATGGCGGTGGTCTCGGCGCGCGCGGGCTGGTTCTTGAGCCCGGCGGCTCAAGGTCGCTCTGTCGGGTGTCTATGCGGTGGTGGTGGCGGGCATGGATCGGTGGCTGGCTGATCGGTACGCGGGCGTCGAGGCGCGTCCGCCGCGATCGGAGGTTTCGGGGCGTCCGTCGGTGCGGGAGACGCGTCGTGCTCGCCGGGATGCGGACGCGCTCTTGCGGGAGGTTTCGAACCGCGTCCGTCGGCATCGGCGTGTCCGGTTCGCGGTGGTGTCGTTAGCCCTTTCGGGTGGCGCCTGCGTGGCGTACTGGGTCGTCCCCCTGCTGTGGGTGTAGGCATCTCCCATCAAGCCCCGTTGGCGCGGGGCACCGAACAAGTGGGTGAGGTGTGTCATGGCTCAGCGCAACGCTGACGTGTACGTCGAGGGCACGGTCGTCAAGCACGAGCGGAAGTTCGGCTCGATGCCCGATCGCGAGAACCCCGCGGGCCCCGCGATCACGTGGGACTACATCGAGGCCCGGGTGCTGACGCCCGAGTTCGACACCGCCGACGTCCGCTTCCCCTCGGACGGCACCATCCCGGTCCCCGGCCGCGACGACTTCGTGCGGCTGCTGTGCGAGGCGCGGTCCGTGTCCGGCAACCTCCGGCTCACCGTGAAGTCGGTGGAGCCCGCGCTCGTGCCGGTCCCCGCCGGGGCCTGACGGAACCGCTGTTACTCGGCGCAGACAGTGCTGCGCCCCGGGGCCGTTGGCGCGGTCACCCGGGGCGTCTAGCCCGACCAGGTTATCCAAACCTTTCCCTGGGGGAGCTTGTGACCACCGTACCCGAGGTGCGTTCGGAGCGCACTACCGTCCATTATCGGCGCAGCGCCGATCAGCCCCGGAGGGCCGCCGCCATCACCCGCGCCCACTCGGCCGCGGCCTCGGCGTCGAACGGCCTGCCGGGCTCGAACGGCAGCTCCATCCAGTCCCTGCTCCGGTCCCGGTACCGCGGGATCACGTGCAGGTGGAAGTGGAACACGGTCTGCCACGCCGCGTCACGGCAGCAGTTCAGCAGGTTCACGCCGTCGGCCCCGAGCGCCGAGATCGCGACCCTGGCGATCCGCTGGGCCGCCAGCACGGTGGCCGCCAGGTCGTCCGCCGAGATCTCGACCAGGTCGGCGCTGTGCCGCTTCGGGATGACCAGCAGGTGCCCGTCCGCCCCCGGATCGATGTCCATGAAGGCGTACGTCGTCGCGTCCTCGGCCACCTTCACGCACGGCACGGTGCCGGCGACGATCCCGCAGAACACGCAGTCGTCGGCCGCCGGCACCTGGTCGTCCGCCACGACGACGATGCTACCGAGCCGGCCCTCAGGCGCGGTCGTGGATCGTCACCCCGTAGCCGTCCGGGTCGCGGAACGTGAACGTCCGACCGAACGGCCCGTCGACCGGCGTGACCAGGATCGGCACGCCGGCCTCGACCAGAGCGTCGTGCAGGCCCTGGGCGTCGTCGGCACGCAGCCAGAGCGCGACCCCGGCGCCGGGCGCCGGCTCGATCGCGTCGAGGTCGACCCCGGGCAGCGGCGCACGGACGGCGAACGCGATCGGCGCGGTGTCGAACACGACGGCACCCGGCGGGCTGACCGCCGCACGGCGCAGCCCGAGGCGGGTCTCGTAGAACGCGGCTGAGGCCTCGACGTCGCGCACCTGCAGGGCGAGGAAGTCGGGTCCGGTGACGGTGGGCATGGTGGTCTCCTCTGGATGTCAGTTGGTTGACATCGCTCACTATATGTCAGACTTCTGACATGGAACCACGTGTCGAGCTCGACACCTCCGTCGGGTACGCGCTCAAGCGGGCCGCCGTCGCCCTGCGCGCGGCGATGGAGTCGGCGCTGCGGCCGCTCTCGCTGACGGTGTCGCAGTACTCGTGCCTGGAGCTGCTCGGCGCCCACCCGGGGATGTCGGGTTCCGCGCTCGCACGCGGGACGTTCGTGACCCGGCAGTCCATGCACACCCTGCTCCGCGACCTCGAGGCCCGCGGGCTGCTGACCCGCCCGGCGAGCGCACCGCACGGACGCGCGCTGCCCACGGAGCTCACCCCGGCCGGCCGCGGCGTCCTGGAGGCCGCGAGCACCGCGGTGGCCGCGGTGGAGCGCGCGATGGTCGCCCACCTCTCCCCCGACGGCGTCGACCGGATGCGTCAGGACCTCGCCGCGTGCGTGGCGGCGCTGGAGCAGCCGGAGCCGCGCCCGCACGGCTGACTCCGCGTCGCCGCGGCGGCGCCGGGTCGTACCGTGGCCCGATGAGCGACTCCCCCGGTCCCGTCCGCCAGCTCCGCCTCGTCGTCGAGGCCGACGACTACGACGCCGCCGTCGCGTTCTTCCGCGACGTGCTCGGCATGCCCGAGGAGGCCGCGTTCGCGGGCGACGGCGACGCGCGCGTGACGATCCTCGACGCCGGCCGCGCGACCCTCGAGATCGCGAACCCGGCGCAGAAGCGGATGATCGACGACGTCGAGGTCGGCCGGCAGGTCAGCCCCCGCCTGCGGGTGGCGCTCGAGCTCGACGACACCGCCGCCGGAACGGCCGCCGCGCAGGCCGGCGGGGCCACGGTGGTGGCACCGCCGGTGCGCACGCCGTGGAACTCGCTGAACGCCCGGCTCGACGCGCCCGGCGGGCTGCACCTCACCCTGTTCCAGGAGCTCGGCTGACGCGCGGTGCGGCGGAGCGCCGGGAGGTCGTCGGCGCCCGGACCCGGCGCTGCACGGCTCCATCTGCGCGCTGACCCGGTCGGTCGGCGCGTACCTCGACGACCGGCGGAGCGACGAGACGACAGCGCTCCGGCAGACGGTGCTCGGCGACCCGGACGCGCGCCCGCGGCCGTCCGCACGGCCACCGAGGTCGACCGCTCGACGACGCCCCCCTCCCACGACGCCCCGCTCCCCCACGGCGGCCCGCAGCACAGGACGGCCCGCAACGCGGTCGAACGGATGGTCGACCCAGCAGGCGTGCGCGCCCCGGCCGACACCCTGGACCACGGCGTGGCGAGGGGCGGCCCACGGGCGTGCGGCCGGACCTGGAGCTGCCCGAGGAGCGGCGGTCCGGCACGGGGAGCTCTGGCTCCGCTACGCCGCACGACGCTGCCGACCCGGCGTGCTACCGTCCTGGCGATCGTGACCCGACCGCAGGAGGTGAGCCCCGTGAACGCAGCAGCCGCACCGGGTGCTCCCCTGCCGTCCACGATCGCACGGCCGGCCTAGTTGTACTCGGCCAGGACGTTGGTGACGGTGCGGGACCGTTGACGTGAGGAGAACCTCCGGCTGGGGTGTGGCTTGTCGAAGGCCCACGTCCCGCCGGAGGTTCTCGTGTCTCACGGTAATGCGCGTCTGACTGTCCATGGCCGGGCTCTGCTGGTCCGGCGGGTGATCGAGGACCGACGCCCGGTGGCGCACGTCGCCAAGGAGCTCGGGGTCTCGCGCCAGTGCGCCCACCGGTGGGTCAACCGGTTCTGCAGCGAGGGCCCGACCGGTCTGGTCGACCGGTCCTCGCGTCCGCACCGGTGTCCGACCCGCACCGTCGCCGAGGTCGAGCAGGCGGTGGTCCTCGCGCGACGCGCCCATCGTCGGGGGCCGGCCTGGCTGGCCGAGCAGACCGGCGTCCCGGCCCGCACGGTCTCGCGGATCCTGGCCCGCCACCGGGTCCCGCATCTGGCCGACTGCGACCCGCTGACCGGTCAGCAGATCCGGGCCACCCGCGCGACCACGGTCCGCTACGAACGCGACCGGCCTGGCGAGCTGGTCCACATGGACGTCAAGAAGATCGGCCGCATCCCGCCCGGTGGTGGCTGGCGCGCCGGCGGCTGGACCCTGGCCAACCACCAGTCACGCGTGAACAAGACCCCGATCGGCTACGACTACGTGCACGCCCTGATCGACGACTGCTCCCGGCTGGCCTACTGCGAGATCCTGCCCGACGAGAAGGGCCCGACCTGCGCGGGGTTCTTACTGCGCGGCGCGGCCTACTTCGCTGGCCACGGCATCGAGCGCATCGAGCGGGTCATGACCGACAACGCGTTCGCCTACCGGTACTCGGGTGACCTGCGCGACGTCGTGGCCGCGCTCGGCGCCCGTCAGGTGTTCATCAAGCCGCACTGCCCCTGGCAGAACGGCAAGGTCGAGCGACTCAACCGGACCCTGGCGACCGAGTGGGCCTACCGGCAGGTCTTCACCAGCAACGACGACCGCGCCGCGGCCCTTGCCCCTGGCTCGAGCACTACAACACTCGAAGACCACACACCACACACCGCACTCGGCGGACGACCGCCGACCAGCCGACTGTCACCAACGTGACGGCTCAGTACA
>DAMBCY010000191.1:0-4903 GCA_032056255.1 Cellulomonas sp.
CGCCCGGCGGGCGCGCGGCGGACTTCCTGCACCGGAACGCCGCCCCGGCGACCATGGTGCTGCGCCGCGCGGCGTGGGTCCGGGCGGGCGGCTACGACGAGTCGATGCGCGCCGGGTTCGAGGACTGGGACCTCGCGCTCGGGCTGCTGGCGGACGGCGGCCGGATCGCCGTCGTGCCCGAGCCGCTGGTCGGGTACCGGACCGCGCCGGCGTCGGCGAACGTCCGGAGCATGGACGCGCGCCTGGACCGGTACGCGGAGCTGGTCGACAAGCACCGGCCGCTGTTCGAGCGGCACCTGCGCGAGGTGCTGCTGGCGCAGGAGGCGGCCTCGACCCGGCGGCTGCTGGCCTGGGAGGACCTGGCGCGCGCGACCGGCGCCCCCGTCGGCGAGATCACCTACGGGGACGGGGGCGTGGCGGCGGCGGTGCGGCTGGCGAGCCACCGCTCCAGGGGGTGAGCGACCGCGGTCAGGCGGCCCGCCGGCCCCGGGCGAAGTAGGCGATCGGGCCGAGCCAGTTGACCAGGATCGCCAGGCACCAGGCCAGCTTCGGGCCGTCGACCTGCTCGGCCGGCCGGCGGGCCAGGTCGCGGTAGGCGGTGGCCTTGAGCGTCACCTGGGCGAGGCCGACGGCGACGGCGACGGTCTTCTGCGACGTGCTGAGCGCGGACCAGCGTGCGTGCGGGTGTCCCATGCCGGTCGACGCTACGCGCGTCCGTCGCGCGGCGGCGCGGGTCGAAGGGCCCGACCGGCGCTCAGGCACCGACGCGGGCGGTCCCGGGGGCCGCGACCGCGGGAGCGGCACGCCGGGCCTGGAGCCGCCGCCGCAGCCGGGCCGCCGGCCGCTCGACCAGCCACCAGCTCGCGGTGGCGGCCAGCAGGGTGAGCGCCGCGCCGAGCAGGCCGCCGGCGAGGTCCTGCGGGTCGCCGAGCCACTGGGTGATCGGCAGGTTCCACAGGTACGCGGCGTACGAGACGGTCCCCAGCGCGACGAGCAGGCGGACCGGGCCGTGGTCCGCCCGGGTGGTGCCGCTCGCCAGCAGCACGAGCACGGCCGAGGCGACCGAGACGAGCGGGACGACGACCAGGTACATCAGCGGGCTCGCGCCCAGGGGCGGGGTCACGGCGAGGACCGCGAACACCGCGAGGATGCCCGCCCCGAGCCGGCGCCGCGCCGCGGGGGAGGTCGGCAGCAGCCGTTCCGCGCGGGCGCGGCCGAGCTGCAGCGCGCAGCCGAGGAACAGCGCCGTGGACCACGAGGTCGGCAGCGCGTACACCCGCTCGACGTCGGGCCACTGGTAGCCGATCGTCGCGGCGCAGAGCAGCAGCGAGGCCAGCACGCCCAGGCCGACGACGAGGCGGGGGACCCGCCGGTGCCAGGCGAACGCGAGCAGCAGCGGCCACAGCAGGTAGAACTGCTCCTCCGTGGCGAGGGTCCACAGGTGGAAGAACGAGCCGGAGCCGTGCGGGAGGTAGGGCAGGTTCGCGGTGTAGGTGAGCGCCGAGACGATCGTCAGCCCGATCTGGTCCTGCCGGTCGAGGACGCCGAGCACGCCCTCGACGACCACGTAGCCGGCCAGCACCAGCAGCAGGGGCGGGAGCAGCCGCAGGGCGCGGGCCGCGTAGAACGGGCCGTACCGGACCCGGCCGTGGCGCTCCAGGTCGCGGACCAGCAGGCCGGTGATGAGGTACCCGGACAGCGTGAAGAACAGCGTGACCCCGACCATCCCGGCGGCGCCGAACCGGGTGGCGGAGGCGTGGTTGAGGATCACCAGCGCGATGGCGATGCCGCGCAGCGCGTCGAGGCCGGCCAGTCGGGTGCCGCCCGGCCCGAGGCCGCCGGCGGTCGGTGCATCTCTCACGCTACGGAAGGGTGTCAGCAAATCGACCGTTACGGGAGGGTTTGTCCCATATGTTCACCCACCTGGCTGTCACCCGACGCCGAGGCGGGGACGGGACCGGCAGCGACGTGAGGGTGGCGCAGCGGCACGGAGCCGACGCGCGCGCCGGCGGCGCTCCCGGACCGCCGGGGGCCGCGGGGTCCGCGAGCGGGTCGGTGTCACCGGCGGCCCCGCACCTCACCTACGCTGTCCGGCGATGATCACGCGAGCCGAAGGGGCGTACCAGGGCGCCGTCCGGGCCTTCCAGAACCCGATGCTGGACCTGCTCCACAAGCGGCACGCGCCCCTCGTGGTGTCCCTGCTCTCCCTGGTGTTCACCGCCGAGCGGCCGCAGGTGCCGGTCGCGGACGCGCACACGGAGGTCGGCGACGGCCTCGCGCAGCTGCGCGCGGCCGGGTACGACGACGGGCTGCCCACCGGGACGGCCCGCGAGCTGTGCCGGCAGTGGGCCGACGCCGGGTGGCTGGTGCGCCAGGTGCTGGACGACGACGTCGAGGTCTACCGGCTGTCGGCGCACGCCGTGGGTGCCCTCGAGGTCGCCGGCCGGGCGGGCGGCGCGCGGGCGCGGGTCTCGCAGTCCCGGGTGCGGACGCTGCTGGACGCCGTCGAGCGGTTGTCGCAGGACGCCGACCCGGACGTGCTCATGCGGATGGCCCGGCTGGACGCGGAGATCACCCGGCTGCGCGCCGAGCTCGACCGCATCCAGCGCACCGGCACGGTGGAGCAGGTCGACGACGACGAGCTGCTCGAGGAGGCCGAGAACGTCCTGCACCTGGTGCGGGAGCTCCCGGCGGACTTCGTGCGCGTCGCGGAGTCGATCAAGACGATGCAGCGCGACGTGGTCACGGCGTTGCGTCAGGACGAGCGGCCGACCGGTGCGGTGCTGCGCGAGTACCTGGAGCGCGGCGAGCAGGTGATGGAGTCGACCGCCGAGGGCCGGGCGTTCGCGGGGGCGCTGCGCCTGATCGGCGACCCGCACCGGCTCGACGCGCTGTCGACGCAGCTGGACGTGGTGCTGCGGCACCGGTTCGCGCGGCGGCTGGCGCTGCAGCAGCGCACGGAGCTGCGCGAGGTGGTGCGGCGCATCGAGCAGGGCCTGGACCAGGTGTTCTCCGCCCAGCGCGAGGCGTCGTACGTGATCACCGCGCAGGTGCGCAACCACGACCCGCTCCGCGACCGGCAGGTCGACGAGCTGCTGCGGGACGTCATGACGGGCCTGCAGGCCTGGGTGCCGGGCGCGCGACGCGGGCAGGCGGTCGACCCGCTGCGCCGGCTGCCCGTCGCCGAGGTGGAGCACCTGCGCCAGACCCCGGGCGACCTCGGGCCGGTGGAACGCCCCGCCCCGCTGACGGAGCGGGACGACGACGGCGACGTGGAGCACGCCGAGGCGCGCGCGTGGGGCGGCCCGCACTACGCGGAGCTCGACGCGCACCTGGCGGCGTTCACGGCCGCGGCGGGGGAGGCGGGGACCGGCGTGTCCGCCGCGTTCGACGCCGCGCCCGACGCGCTGCGGCGCCCGGTGGACCTGCTGGGCCTGCTGGAGATCGCGCACGCGCTCGGCATGACGGAGACGGACCAGATCGCGTACGTCGAGGCGGTCCGTCCGGACGGCAGCCGGCGCCGGTTCGCGTTCGGCGACGTGACGACCGGTGCGCACGGCACAGACGACGAGGACGGGGACGATGACTGACGCGCAGGGCACGACCGAGGAGGTCGACGCGTTCATCGACCCGCTGTCGATGGAGGAGGACCCGGCCGAGCTGTTCGCGGGCGACTCGGGCACGCTCGACGCCGACGTCCGGCGCGTGCTGGTGCGGCTGCTGCAGCGCCGGTTCCTGCTCGCCGAGCGCAACCCGCAGCAGTGGCGCACCCTGCTCGCGAACCAGCAGGTGGTCGAGTCGCGGCTGCACGACCTGTTCGTGCACCTGGTGGTGGACCACGACCGCGGCGTCGCCTACAAGCGGCAGGTGCGGACCGCCGAGGTGGACGTCCCCGTGCTGCTGCGCGACGACGCCTACACCCGCGCCGAGACCCTGGTGCTCGTGCACCTGCGGACGGTGTTCCAGCGCGAGCAGGGGGCGGGGGAGACCTCCGTCCGGGTGGACGTCGAGGAGATCGAGCAGACCGCCCTGACCTACTTCGACCCCGACGACACCAACCTCGCCGCCCGGCAGCGGGAGATCCGCGGCGCCGTCGCCCGCCTGGCGAAGGAGGGCATCGTCGAGGAGGAGTCCGAGGGCCGCTACCGGGTCACGGCGCTCGTCGAGGTCGTGCTGAGCAACGAGCGGCTCGCGGAGCTGCGCACCTGGCTGCGCGCGGGCGGCATCACGGCGGACACCGACGACACCGCCGCCGACGACCCGGCCGAGGCCGACGACCGGCCCGAGGCCGACGACCGGCCCGCCACCGAGGAGGACGCGCGATGACGATGGTGGACACCCTGTTCGGCCTGGTCCCGGCCGCGTCGACCGGGCAGCAGTGGGTCGCCCGCGACCTGCAGCTGGTGAACTGGGGCGGCTACGACGGCCACCACCGGGTCCGGCTCGCGGCGACGGCGACCCTGCTGTCCGGCGGATCGGGGTCGGGCAAGTCGACGCTGATGGACGCGTACATCGCCCTGCTGATGCCGCACACGACGCCGTTCAACGGGGCCTCGAACGGCGGTGTCGTGGGGCGGCCGCGCGGCAAGGACCAGCGCAACATCCTGTCCTACGCCCGCGGCAAGCTCGACGAGTCGCGCACCGCCGACGGCACGCGCGAGCGGGTGCTGCGCGGCGACGGCCGGGACACCTGGTCGGCCATCGCGATGACCTGGGCGGACCAGTCGGGCCGCGAGTTCACGGGTGTGCGCGCCTGGTACGTGCCCTCGACCGCCCGGACCCTGGAGGACGTGGTCGCGGTCCGCGCGACGTGCGACGGCCCGTTCGACCTGCGCGACCTCGAGGAGGCGACGACCGACCGCCTGGGCCGCGCCGCGATCTCGGCCGCGGGCCTGACGCCGTT
>DAMBCY010000191.1:4913-7433 GCA_032056255.1 Cellulomonas sp.
GATGCCGTTCGACACCGACCGCGAGTTCACCGCCCGGCTGCACACCACGCTCGGGATCGGGGCGGCGGGCGACGGCAGCCGCGCCGTCGCGCTGCTCGGTCGCATCCAGGCCGGGCAGCAGATCACCACCGTCGACTCGCTGTACAAGTCGATGGTGCTCGAGGAGCCGGACACGTTCGCCACCGCGGACGCCGTCGTCGAGCAGTTCGACAAGCTCACCGGCACCCGGGACCAGATGGTCACCGCGCGCCAGCAGGTCAAGGCGCTGGAGCCGATCCGCGGGCACCGTGCGTCGATCGAGGAGGCGGCCGGCCGGCTGCGGGTCATCGAGGGGATCGGCTCGTTCGACGTCGCCACCTCGCCCGCCGCGCTGTGGCGGCACGAGCGCCGGCTCGGCCTGCTCCGGGACGTCGAGGTCGACGTGCAGGTCCGGCACCAGCACGCGCAGCGGCAGGCCGTGGAGACGGCGGCCCGCGTCGAGGCGGCGAGGTCCGAGCTGGACGGCGTGAAGCAGACGCTGTGGGCGTCGGGCGGGGACCGCCTGGCGACGGCGCAGCGCGAGCTGGCCGGCGCGCGCGCCCGCGTCGAGCAGGTGGACCGCGCGCGGGCCCGGCTGGACGAGCTGCTCGCCGAGGCGCTCGGGGTGGGCGTCTCCACCGAGGCGGAGTTCACCGAGCTGGCCGACCGCGCCCGGGCGGCCCTGGCGGACGGGGACGCCAAGGCCTCCGCCCGGCGGGCGTTCGGCGACGCGATGTCGGACAAGAAGGAGGCCGGTGCCGAGCTGGCCGTCCTGCAGGCCGAGCGGGCCGCGGTGGCGCGGCGCACGGACAACATCCCGGGGGACCTGCACCGGGCGCGCGCGGCGCTGGCCGAGGCCGCGGGGCTCACGCCGGAGGACCTGCCGTTCGTCGCCGAGCTCGTCGAGGTGCGCACCGAGCACGAGCCGTGGCGGGACGCGTTCAACCTGGCCCTGGGCGGGTTCGCGACGCTGCTCCTGATCGACGCCGCGCACCTGGGCGCGTTCCGGAAGGCGATCGACGCGGTCCCGACCGCGCGCCGGATCCGGTTCGAGGGCGTGCCGACGGACCAGCGCTCCGACGTCGCGCTCGACCCGCGGACGCTGCCCGGGCGGCTCGACTTCCGCGCCGGCCCGTTCGCGGGCTGGCTCCGCGCGGAGCTCGCCAGCCGGTACGCGTACGTCTGCGTCGACACCCCCGGCGAGCTGTCGCAGCACCCGAAGGCGCTGACCCGCGGCGGGCAGGTCTCCGAGGGCCGGCGCGGCGCGCACGGCGGCCAGGGGCGCGCGAACGTCCTGGGCTTCACCAACACGAACCGCCTGGCGCACCTGGACGAGCAGATCGCCCGCGCCGAGCGGCGCCGTCAGCTCGCCGAGAACCGGGTCGGCGACGCCGAGGCGTACCTGGACCGGCACGAGGGGGAGCTGCGCGCCTACGACGCGCTCGGCGAGATCACCTGGGGGCAGGTCGACGTCGCCGCGGCGCGCGCCGAGCGCGACCGCTGGGCCCAGGTCATCGAGGACGTCACGTCCGGCAACCCGGAGGTGACCCGGCTGCAGCAGCGCTCCGAGCAGCTGGAGACCTCGATCCGCGCGCTGACCGAGGAGCTCGGCCGCACCAAGGGCGCCGCGGGCGCGCTCGGCGAGCAGTGGTCGGCCGTCACGGACCAGGTGGACGAGGCGCAGCAGGCGCTCGACGCCGGGCAGGACGCCGGGACCGTCGTGGGTGCGGAGCTGCGCGCCTACCTGGACGGGCTGCTCGGTGAGACACCCGAGGGCACCGGCCCCGGTCAGGTGCTCGCGGCGTTCGACCAGACGCTCGCCCGCACGGGGGAGATCCTCCGGGCGGACCGGCAGGCCGCGCAGGGGGCGATCGGCGGCGCCCGCGACGCGCTGCGCCGGATCTTCGAGACGTTCGTCGAGCGCTGGCCCGACCCGAACCTCGGCACCGACCCGGACGAGGCGTACCCGGACTTCGCGCGGATCCTCGACGTGCTGGAGACCAACGGGCTGCACGAGCTCGAGGCCGAGTGGCGCAAGAGCCTGCTGCGGCTGTCCGGCAACGACCTGACGGACCTGCGGGGCGCGCTCGCCCGGTCGGTGCGGGAGATCAAGGAGCGCATCCAGCCGGTCAACGACATCCTCGCCGACCTGCCGTTCGCGGACGACGGGCACCGGCTGCGGATCGACGCCCGCGACACCCAGTCGGTGGTCGTGGCCCGCTTCCGCAAGGAGCTGGGCGACCTGCAGGAGCTGCTGGCCACGGACGCCACCGACGCCGAGCGCGAGCGCCGCTACGCCCGGATGGCGAAGGTCATCGACCGCATCCGCCGCACGGCGCCCGACTTCGCGGACCTCGTGGACGTGCGCCGGCACGTGCGGCTGTCGGCCGAGAAGACCGACCTCGACGGCAACCACGTGGCGCTCTACGACCACATCGGCGAGAAGTCCGGCGGCGAGTCGCAGGAGCTCGTGGCGTTCATCGTCGGTGCGGCCCTGCGCTA
>DAMBCY010000192.1:0-7415 GCA_032056255.1 Cellulomonas sp.
CCCCGAGGTGCGGTTCACGGGACGGGGAGACGGTGGGCGGGCGCACCAGCACGGACTGGTCGGCGAACCTGCCGAGGAGCACCCCCGCCGAGATGCCCCGGAGGACCCGGCCGAGCTCCCCGGAGGCCCTGTCGCCCGCCGACGTGCTGCCGATCAGCGCCGGCATCGCGTGGGCCGGGCCGTCGGTGAGCAGCCGCACGAGGTCGTCGGCCCGGTCCGCGCCGAGCAGCGCCGCGGTCCCGGCCGCGTCGGCGAGCACGACGAGCGCCGGGGCGAACGGGGGTCCCGGGGCGCCGGCGGGACCGGGCTCCGGCGACCGCGCGCCGTCGACGTGCCGCCGTCGACGGGCGTCGAGCTCGGCCAGGGCCGCGTCGAGCACGTCCGCGGCGCCCCGGCTCCCGGGGTGGACGGTCCGAGCCAGCTCGCGCAGCGTGCCCGCCAGGTCGTCCAGGACGAACGCCCCTGCGCCGAAGCCCGGCGCGGCGGCCCGCCAGAGCGTCGAGACGGTGCCACGGACGGACTCGGCGTCCCGCCCCACCACGAGGACGCGCCGCTGCCGCAGCGGGTGCAGGCCGACCGGGATCACGCTGTCGACGTCCAGCCCGACGGGGATCGCGCTCTCCGCCCGCAGCCGGGCGACCTCCGCCCGCGCGAGGAGGTCGTCGAGCTCCAGCCGCTCGGGGACCACGGGCAGCGCCTCGGGGCGCTCCCCCTGCCAGGAGCGGCTCATCAGCTCCGCCTCCGAGCGGATGCGCTCGACGACCTCGAGGGCGTCCTCGCCCGCCGTGGGGCGGGCCACCTGGACGACCTCGGGCTGCTCCAGCCTGATCAGCCCGCGCCCGGCGACGTCGTCCACCTGCGACGTCGTGCGGCCGACGATCTCACGCGCCTCGGCGTCGTCGTTCAGCCGGAGCGCGATCTGCGTCCTGATGGTCGAGCCGAGAGCCCCGCGCAGGTGGCAGCGCCGGCCCGCGGTGAGCACGAGGTGGATGCCCAGGGCGGCGCCCTCGCGCGCCACGGCGGTCAGGAGCGAGGTGAGCCGGTCCTCGCCGGCCGTGCCCCGGATCCCCTCGAACCCGTCCAGCACCAGGACGACGGCCGGCACGGTCTCGCCGGATGCGCGCTCGAACATCTCCAGGCCTGCCACCCCGTGCCGGGCCAGGCGCCGCTTGCGGTGCCGCATCTCGGCCTCGACGCGCTCGACGAGCCTCGTGGCCCGCCGGTCGTCGTCGGCCGTCACCGTGTCGGCGACGTGCGGCAGCCCGCGCAGCGGCAGCAGCCCGTTCGTGCCGAGGTCGAGGAGGTAGACGTGCAGGTGCTCGGGGCTGTGGGTCCGGGCGAGGTCCATCACGAGCGACTGCAGGAAGGTCGACTTCCCGTACCCGGGGCCGGCGAACAGCGCGAGGTGCCCGCCGCCGGACAGGTCGAGCGCCAGCGTCTCCTGGGTCTGCCTGCTCGGGACGTCGACGACCCCGACGACCGGCCTCAGCGGCGCCCGGGGCCCGCGCCAGGCGCGCGGCCAGTCGGGCGGATGCAGGTCGGGGAGGTCGATCCGCGTCGGCAGCGGCGGCAGCCACGGGCGCGGCAGCGCGGGGATCCCCGCGTCGAGCGCGGCCTGCCGGATCCCGCCGACGACCGCCTCGAGCTCGGTCGGCACCCGCGCCACCTCCGGGGCGCCGTCCAGGCCGGACAGGTCGGGGTTGAGGATCTCGTACTGCCCCAGGTCGTTGATCGCGGAGATCGCGCGGTCCTCCCGGTGGTCGTCCTCCGTGCCCGGCCGGTGGTCCGCACCGCTCCAGGCGCTCTGGAACAGCTCGTAGATCTCGTTGTTGCCCACCTGCAGGTACGCCCGGCCCGGCAGGGTGATCTCCGCGGCGTCCGGGGTCCTGATGATCTCCGTCGAGTCGGACCGGTCGGCGACCTTGAGCGCGAGCCGGAACCGGGAGTTCGACCAGATCTGGTCGTTCACGACCCCGGAGGGCTTCTGGGTCGCGAGGATCAGGTGGATGCCGAGCGACCGGCCGATGCGGGCGGTCGAGATCAGCTCGTCCACGAACTCCGGCTGCTCGGACCTCAGCTCCGCGAACTCGTCGGAGATGAGAAACAGGTGCGGCATCGGCTCGGCCGCGTCGCCGTTCCGCACGAGCTTCTGGTACTGGTCGATGTGGTTGACGTCGTGCTCGGAGAACACGCGCTGGCGTCGTCCGAGCTCGGCGTCGATCGAGGCGAGCGCCCGCCTGCTCTGCGCGCCGTCGAGGTTCGTGATCGTGCCGAGCAGGTGCGGCAGGTCCGCGAACAGGTGCGCCATGCCGCCGCCCTTGTAGTCGATCAGCAGGAACGCGACGTCGTGCGGGTGGAAGTTGACGGCCAGGCTGAGGATGTAGCTCTGGATGAGCTCGGACTTGCCGGACCCGGTGGTGCCGGCGACGAGGCCGTGCGGGCCGTGGGCCTTCTCGTGCAGGTCGAGCGTGACGACGTCGCCGGCGCCTCGCAGCCCCAGCGGTACGCCCAGGGTGCGGTGCGGGGAGCTCCGCGCCCACCGCTCGGCGAACCGGAGCTCCTCGACGCGCTCGACCGCGTAGAGCTCCAGGAACGTCACCGACTCCGGGATGCTGCTGCGCAGGTCCTGCAGGTGGTCGAGGGTCCCGATGGTCCGCGGCAGCCGCTCGCGGTCGAATCCCTCGGGGTGGTGGTCCGGGACGAACGGGGTGTCGACCAGCTCGCCCCGTTCGAGCACCAGCATCCCGGTGTCCCGGTCGCGGATGTCGACGACGGTCCGCACCGACTCGCTCAGTCCGGCGATGGTCTCCTGCACCACGACGACGCTGCACCCGAGGTCCTGGGGGTCTCCGCGCAGGAGCTCCATGACCACGTGGTCCACGACGAGGTCCTCGTCGAGGATCACGACGACGTAGTGCGGCGTGGGCGTCGCGCGCACGCCGCCGCGCGCCTCGTCCAGCGCGGCGCGCCGCGCCCTGAGGACCTGGTTCAGGCTCGCGAGCACCTGGTCCCGGGACCGCTGGTCGTGCACGAAGCCGCGCAGGTTCATCTCCTGCAGGCTCGAGTGGCGGTACCACCGCGCCCACGACCAGTCCTCGAGCTCCTGCTCGGGGAACACCAGCACCAGCTGGACGTCCCGGTAGCTGTGGAAGAACGCGATCTGGTCGACGAGGAGCTGCAGCTGCTCGACGACCAGCCGTCGCGGTCCGACGTAGCCGACCGGGCCGTGCCTCAGGTCGGCGACGATCGGCATGCCCGGCAGCGTCTGCGCGTCGGCGCACAGCCGGCGCGCGGCGACCTGGAGCTCCGTGCCGGTGCCCGTGCGGTCGCGGTCGCCGTCCTCGACCCGGACCGAGGCGCCGACCGTCCCGAGCCCGAGCCGGTAGCCGAGGAAGTCGGCGTGCGTCCGCGTCTTCTCGAACACCCGGGGGCTGTACGCGACCGCCAGCTCGCCGAGCGTCGCGACGTCGGGGTGGTGGTACAAGGCCCCGCGGCGCTGCCGGTCGGCGGCGGCCTGGATCTCCGTCGACCGGTCGACGAGGTGCCGGCGGTGGTGCTGCTCGTCCGCGGCGCGCTCGGCGGCCGTCCGCCGGCGCTCCCTCACGTACCCGGCGACCGAGAACGCCGTCGTCGTCGCCGCCGAGGCGCCGGCGGCGAGCACGACCAGGAGGTTCCCGCCCAGCACCGCCGTCGCGGCGGCGACGCCCAGCGTCACCAGCGGTGGCAGGATCAGCCTGAGGAGCTGCCCCGTGCGCCTGTCCTGCGGGGTGGGTGCGCCGTCCACCGTGATGGTGCCCTCGGGCGCCCGGTGGACCAGCCGAGGCGACCGCCGGAAGCCCGGGTAGCCGGGGGGCGGGGTGCGCCCGGACCGTGCTCGCCGTGGCAGCGCCGTCCGGGACACCAGCGCGTCGTCGACGTGCAGCTCGTCGCCGAGCAGCACGAGGTCGTGGGGCCCGATCCCGACATGCTCGCCGTCCGGCACGTCGTGGCGCCCCGGGGTGAGGCGCCGGTTGGCGGCGAACACGTCGTCCCCGGCGACCGAGAGCCGCCAGCCGCCCGCGACCCGGCGCGCGGACAGCGTGTGGGCGAGGCCGGCGACGACGACCGTGGCGCCGGGGTGCGGACCCACCGAGAACGCGTCGCGGCCGCCGAGCGCGAGCACGGACCGGCCCGAGGCGGGCGCGACGCGCGCCTCGACGGGGACGCCCCGCGCGTCCAGCAGCACCGGACCCCGGGCGACCTGGCCGCTCGCGACGTCCTCGTCCGCGACCACGGTCAGCCAGCCGCCGACGAGGTGCACCGTCAGGGCCGGGACCGGCGTCGTGACCGGCAGGTGCAGGTCGGCCGTCGCGGCGGAGCCGAGGACGAGGGCCCGCCCCTCGGCGATCCGGGCCCGGAAGCGGACGTCGCCGACGACGACGGAGACGAGGTGACCGGCCACGGCTAGGCCGCCGGCTCGTCGACGACCGGGGCGCCGGCCGGCCCGGCGGACCCCTCCGCCACCGCGTCCGACCGGACCTCGAGGTACCGGTCGTACTCGGCCCGGAGCTCCTCGGTGCGCGACTCGCGCTGGGTCCCGGTCAGGCCGGCGTCGGCCCGCGCCTGCTCCTGGAGCAGGGTGAGCGCGTAGAGGACCAGGTCGACGTCGTCGAGCTTCTTCGCCCGGTCGAGCGCGCCGTCGAGGTCGCCCCGGCCCGTCTCCACCCAGTAGGTGAGGTGGTCCGGGTCGGAGCTGAGCGACAGGGTGTTCTCGATCACCGTCCGCTGCGCGTCGTCCAGGTTCGTGCCCCGCACGAAGCTGTACGCGAGCATGTAGCGCTGGGTGGGTGGCAGCCGGTGCTCGGGCACGGGGCGCAGCGTCTCGATGACGCCGTCGTAGTCCCCGGCCACGAACCGGCGGTCCGCCTCGAGCATCCGGGCGTCGAACGGCGCCGAGACGAACGTCGAGGAGAGCGCGACCGCTCCGGCCCCGACCGCCACCACCCCGAACCAGATCGCCGCGTGCGTGCGCACGGCGTGGGACCGTCGCCCGACGCGGACCAGCCGCCGCGCGTCGGCGCGGAGCGTCTCGTCGTGCAGGCGGGTGAGGTGCTCCGCCAGCTCGGGGACGGACGTCGCCCCGACCACGGCCTGCTCGACCGGGGTGGGACGCCGCAGCCTCATGGCGCCGCCGACGAGCTCCGTGAACGACGCCGCCGGGTCGAGCGTGCTCAGCACCAGCGCCTGGTACTGCCGGAGCACGTGCGCGTGTCCCGCGTCGTGCGGCGGCATCACGCCGAGCAGACCGCGGTAGGCGAGCCGCGGCCGCAGGTTCCGGTCGACGACGACGTTGACCGGGTCGAGCACGACCGTGCAGCCCCCGTCCACGAGGTCCGCGCAGGCCGCGACGTTCATCAGCGCGCGCAGCCGCTCGGCCCGCGGCAGCCGGCGCACGTCGTCCCAGCCGAGCGCGCCGTCACCCGGCTCCAGCTCCAGGGTCAGCCTGTCGGGATCGCACGTCACCCGGCAGGGCATGAGGGCGTCGTGCGGGTGCTCCAGCAGGTCGAGCTCGGCGACGTCCCGCACCGGGGCGACCGAGCGCCGCAGCACGACGGTCCACCGACCGGGGGCCTTGTCGATCGGGTACCGGACGCCGTCCAGCCTCAGCGTCGCGTCCGCGGTCACCGGGCACCGCCGCCGACCAGCTCGACGACGTCCCCGTCGGTCACCGGGTACCCCGCCAGCACGTCCTCCTCGGTCAGCAGCAGCCCCTTCGCCAGGACGCGCACCTGGTACCTGCCGACCCCGACGTCGATGCCGGGGAAGATCGCCGCGAGCTCGCGCACCAGCCGGTGCACGGCGATCCGTCGCGGGATCCTCAGGTCGGCCTGCCGCCCGTCGGCGACGAAGGTGATGTCGACGTGGCTACTCACCGGCGTCCTCCCGCCGCTCACGGGCGCCGTACGACAGCGCGCTCCCGGTGACGAGCAGGACGCCGATCACGGGCGACGCCCAGCGCGCACCGCCCGGGGGGTCGTCCGGCGCCACGCGCACGGGGCCCCCACCGGGGACGGACCCGGGCCGGAAGAGCAGGTCCGTCGGCACCGGCGGGCGGGCGGGGACCGCGGGGCGCAGGAACAACGTGCCGACGGCGGCCTCCCGGACCGCGGCCCGGGAGGCCACGGCCGCCGCGATCGCCGCCGTGTCCCCGGGCGCGAAGAGCACGGCGCCGGCGGGGAACCCCGCCACGTCCGCCTGCTCCGCCTGCGCCGCCTGCGCCGCTCGCTCCGTCTGCTCCGTCTGCTCGTCGCGGTCGACCCGGGGCCCCGGGTCGGCCGGGCGCGGTGGTCCGTCGTCCGCCGTCGCCCGCGCCGGCGGCCAGGCCGCGAGGCACGCGACCAGGACACCGAGCGCGACGACGCGTCGGGCGCTCACGCGAGCACCTCCCACGGGCGACGAGAGCGGCGCCGGAGCACGACGGACCCCGCCGGCTCCCCGATCGCCCGCGTGAGCCGCTCCTGGTGCTCGCCGTCCGGCGACCCGAGCGCGGCCGCCCCGATCGGGGCGACGCACGTCGATTCCCCCACAATTCGGGCGCGACAAAGCCGCGCATTCCCCCTGCTCACGTCTACCCCCGCCGGCGCTCGGCACGCCGAATGATGTCTTACCCCTGGACGAGACCTTTCCCCCCGCGGGAGGCACTCTCCCGAGCGCCTGGACCGACGTCACCGCGCGTGGTCGACGTGCACGTCACGACCGCGGAGGGCGCGTCGATGCAGAGCTGACGTGAGCAGCGCTCGTTCGACGCGAAGAGGTGTCGGGAAATGAACCTAGGCGGCTCACCGGACGACTGTCAAGGCCCCGTCGTCACGTCCGTCCCGGGAGCACGGAACAGCCGCGGGACGTCCTCAGACCGCCTCGAGGAATGCGCGGACCAGGCGCGCGAACGCCGCCGGGTCGGCGAGCGGCAGGCCGTGGCCGGCGCCCGGGACGACGAGGCACCGTCCCGCCGGCAGGTGCGCGGCGACGGCCTCGGTGTGGGTGCGCCGGACGACGTCGTGCTCGCCCGCGGCGACGAGGACCGGCACGGCGATCCGGCCGAGCGCCCGCAACGGGATCCGGGGCTGGTGCACCATCAGGTCCGTCACCTCGGCCCGCGCCCGCGCGGCCGGGTCCCGCACCCCGCGGAGCCGCTGCGCCAGCCAGGTCGCCGTGACCTCGGCGCGCGCGCGGCGGGTGAGGCCGGACGGGTCGGTGTTCGCCCCGTACAGCACGAGCGACCGGACGAGGTCCGGGTGCCGCAGCGCCAGCAGGAGCGCCACGTTGCCGCCGTCGGAGAAGCCGACCACGTGCGCCCCCGCCCCGGCCGGCCCGCTCTCGGCCGCCCCCGCCCCGGCCGGCCCGCTCTCGGCCGCCCCCGCCCCGGCCACCCCGCT
>DAMBCY010000193.1:0-7368 GCA_032056255.1 Cellulomonas sp.
CCCCGGAACCACCGGTCGCGGCACCGGCGTCGGGCGTCTGGCCCGAGCTGCACGCCGTCAGCGCGAGCACGAGGCCGAGCGCACCGACCGCCCCCCAGGTCCGCGCCCTGTTCGTGGATGTCTTCATCGTCATCGCCTTGTCTGTCGTGGTGCCGGGCCGGCCGTCGGCCGTCCCGGCGGGGTCGTGGTCCGGGGTCACGGTCGCGCTCCGAGCCCCGCGTGCCTCCGCTCGTCGTCGAGCACGGGGGGAACCTAACGCCAGCGGCGTGAGCGGCAGCAGGGGGTTTCCCCCGGAGTTCATGGACGAAACGCCGACGGAGCCGGCGAGTCGCGACGCTCCACGAGGGAGCCGGCTCCACCGGAGGCGAGAGAACCCCCGGTCGGATCTCTCCGACCGGGGGGTTCCCGTCATGTGTGGCTTGTTCGGCTAACTCTCCTACCAGGCGGTACGTACATGCAGGTCAGGGGCTGTGTACAGGCTGAGGGTGGTGTTGTGTACAGGCTGCCCGGGTGCGCGTGCTCATGCCCGGCTTCCTGGCATGCTCGTGCTCGACTTCCCGAGAGCGAGGTACGCGATGGACGACAGGGTCAGCTGGCAGCGTTACGGAGGCGATGACGTCGAAGCAGTCGTCGCGATGCTCATCAACCGCGAACACCCGGACTCCGTGCGCATCACCCCCTCGTGCGGTGACGGTGGTGTCGACATCCTGGACCGGGGCGCCGCGAAGGATGGCGGGGACGTCGTCTACCAGGTGAAGCGCTATACGTCGCCGCTGGATGGCAAGCAGAAGTCCGAGGTCAAGGCGTCGCTCGCGCGACTGCTGCACCCCGAGAACGGCGACCCTCGGTGGCGCTCGCTGAACGTCACTGAGTGGCGCCTGGTCACCCCATGGGACCCGACACCGGAAGCCCTCACTTGGTTGGACGAGGCCGCGCTGCCCTATACCGTCACCCCTCACTGGGATGGCCTGACCACGGTCGAGCACCTCACCGCGAAGTACGCCGACGTCGTCGACTATTACCTCTTCGGCGGCAGGTCCAAGATCCAGGACGCATACACCCAGGCCATGACCCTGATGTCGCTGGGGCAGAACTCGACAGCGACCTTGCCCGTGCCTGAGGTGTCACAGCGGATCGCGTCGGCGTTCAAGATGCTCGACCACGACCCCCACTACCGCTACGAGTTGCGTTTAGGGCACGGGGAGCCGCCCGACCCGCCTGAGCGTCCCGGGCTGATGTTCAGTTCGTACCTTGTCGACACCGGCACGTCCTCGTGGCACGCGGTCGACGTGATCGCACGCTGCGCAGCGTCTCCGAACGTGCGACCCATCGAGATCAAGGGGACCCTCACCGCCGAGAAGGACAGCGCGTTCAGCGGGATGCTCCAAGAGTTCATCGACTACGGCACTCCGTTCTCCAGCCCGGACGGCGCCTACTCCGGGCATATCGACGCGCCAGGTGGCCTCGGCGGCCCAATCACTTCAGCGGCGGTCCAGCTCAGCCCGGTCGCGAACGCCGACCTCGGAGACAACCGAGAGCTACGACTGGAGGTGCTTAGTCCAGACGACACAGTGCTCGCCGAAGCGCTCATCGACCGCACCGAGCGCAGCTGCGGCGCCGTCGGGCTCCGAACCGTTCTGACCGAGGTGAACGGCGTCTTCGAACTCACCTTGCGGTACAACACCGAGACCCGCTTGTCGACATCGTCGCTAACCCTCCTCCCGTTCCACGGCAAGCCTGTGTCCACTGTCGGCCCTGCGCTCAAGCTCGTGGCTGCGTTCCACCCACCGCACCGGGTCCGCGTCAGCGTGCGCCATACCCCCGCGCACCTCGGCTCTACGGACCAACTGGGCGCGCTCGCCGACGATTCGGCCCGTGATCAGATCCAGGCTCTGGCGAGCGCGGTGCAGGCGCTCTGCGATCTGCAGGGTCACAGCAGCACGGTCATCGAGACCCCGGACCTCGGAACTTACGCACACCAGATCAACAGCTGGCACCTCGCCGCACAGATCCTGGCTGGCACTCGAAGCCCGGTGACGATCCCCCCGGACCAAGACTTCTGCGTGGAGCTCGCCGCGGGCGAGACCCCACCGACGGACTCGTTCGCGGTGCTCGTTCCACTTCGCGTACGCGTCGGCGACCAGGTCCTGGATCTCGGGCAGGTCCGGGCCGAGCTCGAGGACCCGGAGCTGGTCGGCGAGGTCACCGGACCAGATGGCAGGACGTTCCACCGGTACGAGACGCCCGACAGACGAGTCACCTACGTGATCCACCGCGAGTGAAGCTCCACTGCTCACTTGACTGGCCCCCAACGATGGCGAGACTGCGCCAGCAGCAGCCACCGACGTCAGGAGGTGCCTGAGGATGTCGAACACGCTTTCGCCCGGAGAAGTGCGGGTTGGTCAGCTGTATGTCGCCGGCGTCCCAGACGATGAGCCGACGCAGTCCGCCGCGCTCATCTTCGACGAGCGTCATGGGGCAACGCTCCTCGTTCCTTACGTCCGGGGTGAGTCCCAGTTCTGTGCGACAGAGAAGTGGTTCCGGTCATCGTCCACCCCTCCGTGCGTGGTCTTCGCCGACGACAAGGGGGTCGTGACCCTCGTCGGCGTGCGATGGCATGCACAGGCCGGCTCGACGATGGCAACGGGACGGCTCGTCGCCGCCGTCGCCATATTCGGTCAGCCGACCCACATCAAGGACGACTACAAGGTCACCCAGCTCCGCTCGTCCCTCGACGGGCTCAGCGGGTTCTGCGACTTCCGTCCCGTCCGGTACGACTTCCCGGGACCCGGTGAACCAGTGACCTTGGCCTTCGACGAGAGCGAGTTGCGGAGCTGGCGTTCTGCAGGCTTCACCTACACGCTCAAGCCCCATGTCACCTGGTCCGGGACGGAGGGCCACCAGTTCGAGGCACAGAGCACGGCGTCGCTGGTGACCTCGAATTCCCGTCGAGCGTCCCCCCGTGAACACCTTCGCGCGCAGTGGGCGATCCGAGACCTCCTGCTGCTCGCCCATGGGCAGAAGTTGGCGTGGCGTTCGCACCACGTAATAGACGATCAATTCCCGCTGCTCACCCTCGACGGAAAGGCACACGGTCCCGATCCCGCGGAGACGCACTTCGCCGGGACTCTCCGCGAGCACTCCTGGCCCCAGCCGTCGTCTATCGGTCTAGCGTTTCCTGCGCTGAATCTTCGCGCGATCGGCACGCCCGGGCTGAGGAGATGGACGAACCTCTATGCCGACGAGCTGTTCCGCAGAGCGGTCCAGCCCGCCGCCGAGGTGATTAACGGCGCGGCATCCTTCCTGGAACCCCAGCTGATGATGCTCGCGAGCTCGCTCGATTACTTCGGGTACTACCGCTTCCGCGACCAGCGCAGGCGTCCGATGCACGAGAGCATCCTGAAGTGCCTCGATGACACGCAACTAGATTGGCCCGAGATCGGCAGCCGTGACGGCATCGCCTCAGCCATCACACAGCTGAACAACGACCTGAAGCACCCGGACCGCGAACGACGCCCCTCGAGCGAGGAGCTGGCGTGCATGGTGACTCTGGCGACGGTCATCGCGCGAGCGCAACCACTAGACCTGCTCCATACGAACGCGGAGACGAGGCGTTCCTTTCTCTCGTCTCGAGAAGCACGCTGGGCCACCGAGATCTTCCAGCAATGCGGAATCCGCATCACCGACAACGGATCACTCCTTCGCTCATAGCGCGGTCGCGTTCCACGGCGATTTCGAAAAGAAACTCGGACGCTGCGGGCCCCGCTGTCTAGCTGGAGAGCTAACGACAGACCTGGGGGCGAGGCACCCGAAGCGGACACGTTCTGTCGCAAGGCCGCGCATCGAGCGAGCCTCCGAGCGCCTCGCGGAGCGTTCGACACGACCTGCCGGCCTCCGGACAGGCCCGCACTCCGCACCCGCTCTCGACGCGAGAAATTACCCGAGATCGGGCGAGAGGTTCTATCGAACGCACGCGGTCGATTCGAGGCGTGCCGTCGGCTACGTCCTCCGCGAACTACTGCCGGACCTCGGCAATACGACCCCCGTTGCCGAGAACTGGCGGACGCGCTCTGCGAACGCGACATCTCCCAGTCGTTCGACCTTCACAAAGGCCAGCGCGGCGTCCAGCCCGTCTCGGTCATGGGGCCGCTGCACGAGTGGTGTGTCCCGGTTCCGTGGAGCCGGTTTGCTGGATCGGCTCCTTGCGTGCGCTGTCCTCTGACGCGTAAGCAGAGAGCACCCAAGGGCACGCCGCTTCCCGGAGAGGCGCCCTTGCCCGTGGTGGCGGCCTGACCGGCTCGGCGTGCGTACGGCTGCTCGATTACGGAGGACCGGTGCGGTGTCGGCCCAAGCCCCTACGATCTGAACCGCAGGGCACCCCCACCGCAGTCGGTACCCCGAGGAGGACTTCATGGCCCGATCGTCGTTCGTGAGCTTCCACTACCAGCGCGACCACTGGCGGGTGCAGCAGATCCTGAACATGGGCGCCTTGGAGCAGCAGGAGATCCTCCCTGCCCAACGGTGGGAAGAGGTCCGGCAGAAGGGCGACGCTGCCGTCGAGGAGTGGATCGATCGGGAGATGGGCTACAAGCAAGCCGTGATCGTCCTGATCGGGAACCAGACCGCGTCACGCACGTACGTCCAGTACGAGATCCGTCGCGCGTGGCGCATCAAGAAGCCGCTGCTCGGGGTACTCATCCACGGGCTCAAGGACGCGAACGGCAACGTCGACACCCCCGGTGCCAACCCGTTCGAGTCGTCCGGCTTCACCGACAGCCCGAAGACATACGCGGATTACGTGCCGGTGTTCGACCCGGCCCGGTCCACGGGTAAGGCGTCCCCTACCAGCAGCGACATCTACAGCGCGATCGCCGCGAACCTCGCGACGTGGGCCACGCAGGGCTACCGGACCCCGTGACGACGTCCTTCGACCCGCAGTGCCCGTTCTGCTTGATCGTCAGCGAGCAGGCACCCGCGCGTGAGGTGTGGCGCAGCGACGAGGTCGTAGCGTTCCTGCCGGACGTTCCCGCCGTCCTCGGTCACGTCCTGGTGGTGCCGGTCGCGCACGTGCCGGACATCTGGGCGCTGGACTCGGCGACCGGGCACGTTCTCGCGGACGCCGTGCAGCACATGGCGCGCGCGATCGTCCGAGCGACGGGAGCCCCTGGGTTGAACGTGATCCAGTCGAACGGTGAACCTGCCGGGCAGTCGGTGTTCCACCTGCACGTGCACATCGTTCCCCGGTCCGCCGGCGACCGCATGCCTGACCTGTGGCCCGTCGACGCGAACTGGCCTGGCCCGGTGCTGGACGACGTCGCGGCGTCGGTGCGAGCGCAGGTCTAGCCCAGCTCGTCCGCCCCTCGCGGCGGGTGGTCGTGCTCGAGGACCTCGCGCGCAGGGTCGCTCGGCGCCGGGTCGCTCGCCTCGGCGTAGACCAGACCCAGAACCGCCGCCACGAGGACGGTCACCGCGATGATCGCGCCGTAGAACGCGAGCAGGCTCCATGAGAACATCACCTGAAGGCGAGGCTCGCGCTTCGCGTACCCGCGCGGGTTCATCGCAAACCCGGTGACTCGTTTCTCGGCTACGTCGCGGAACAGATGGCGGAAGGCACGTTCCTGACGCAGGAAGTACGTGTCGAGCATCCAGAACGCGACAGCGGGCACCAACGCGGCGGTGGCGAGAACCCACTGGCCGCGGGAGACGGCGAAGCCCAGGACCGCCGTCGCGAGGGTCAGCGCCCACCCTTTCATGACGAACGAGTTGTTCGCGAGCCGGGTGATCGCTGCCTGCACGTAGTCCATGTGCTTGTGGTGGTCGGCGCGCTCCACCTCCGGGACCTGCTCGGCAGCGTCGTTCATGATCTCGACACCGCCTGGAACAAGCCCTGGCGCTTGCCGAACGACTTGATCGACTCCCCAGTGGTACCCGAGGGGCGGACCGCATAGGGCACGGTCCGACCCGCACCAGTGTTGACCTTCTCGACCACCTGGTACAGCCCGAGGTATTCCTGCCCCTGGAACGCTCGTCCGCTGCGATCCTCGATCGGGAACAAGGAGATCGCGTCGGACCCGTGGCTGCCGTCGAAGGAGCCGAGCTCCCACGGCATCCAACTCGAGCTCTGAGCGGCCCGCGAGATGGCGTAGACCATCGTGCTGCACTGGGCCATGCGCTCCCGAAGCCTGGCCGCGGTCGCAGCACTGACGTTGCTGCGGTCGAGGTAGGGGTCGTCGATCCAGTCGACGTACACGCTCAGGCCCTGCCCGCGCAGCAGGTTCCGCAGCCCCAGGACGAGGACCGCGTCCCGCACACTGTGGCTGAGGAACACGTCGAACCGACCCGACGACGTCGCCTGGTGTCTCAGCGCCTCCTCAGCGCTCGCCAACAACGACCCAGCCTGCGACCGCAGCTCGTCCTGCGTGTAGTACGACACCATCGATGCCTCCCTCTCGGCCAGATTCAAGCACCCAGGCCCGACACGCGGGGCGTTTTTCGACCGCATCCGTGACGGCTCGACGTGGACGCCGCAGGTGCTGACTCGGCTCCGCTCAACTACCGGCGTCGTCAGCGATTCGACGAGCGACCTCGCACGACGAAGCGGAGCAACGACAGTCCCCGGACACGCCGGAGACGTTCCCGAGCTCCGCGACATCCCACCCGCCGAGCACGAGAAGAACCACTACCGTCAGAACCTCGCGATAACGACGCTGGAAACCAGAGAGCCGAGCCTCCACTAAGACCGGGGCGGTTCAGTTCGCACCGTTCGGTGACGTCAACACCAACCGTGGCACGCAGCGGTGGCGTGGCCCGGCCCTGCGCAAGCTGGTGCGTTGCGTGAACGACCCCGAGTCGATGCGGCTCGGTTACGACCGACCGACCACGAAGTGCAAGCCGGCGTACACCGACCCGATCACCGGGAAGCGGGTCGTCCCGTGCGGGTGCTCGAAGACCATGACCGTGTCCTTGAACGAGTACGCCCGCGAACGCCAGGCCCTGCTGTACGGCACGACCGTCTGGCACGCGTCGTACGGCCGGCGCACCGCGATCGAGGCGTTGAACTCCGAGCTCCGCACGCACCGCGGCATGAACTTCCGCCGCGAGTGGTGCCGCGTCCTCGGTGCTGCCCGCACGCACGCCTTGTGGACGTTCGGTCTCGTGGGCGTGAACGTCCGCATGCTCCGCGACTGGTACACGACCCGCGGCCAGGCCGACCCGTGGATGGTCGCCATCGGTGACACCTCCGACCCGGACTTCTCCCTGGTGCACGCGCGCCGCGCCGCAAAGCTCCGCGGGAAGGCCCTGCACGTGCGGGTCACCACCGGCGACATCCCGCGCCGCACCGAACCCCGCGTCCGGTACCCGTTCGTG
>DAMBCY010000194.1:0-7358 GCA_032056255.1 Cellulomonas sp.
GGGTGGAGGTGGCGCGTAGCGCTCTGCCCAGGTCCCGGTTCACCCCACCGGGGGACCCGTGATGACACCGGACGAGCCTGTTCGAGTGACCTCGTCGCTCGGGCGTGTTCTTGTCTTCGTACTGACGCCCGTGTGCTCGATCGGTTCCCGAGCAGAGGACGGGCAGGAGTCCCCTCTTCTCGATCGCGCCCGAAATGAGGCGACTCGTTGGGTGGAAGCGAGTTGGGGTGACAGTCCACAGCCTTCCACCCGACTAGGGGAACGCCGACTTCTGCACGCGTCCTGCATTCTGGGGTTTGTCGCTGTTTCACTCCCTGCGCTTGTGCTCTTTGGGATCGGAACCGGGTTCGACCTGGCCTGGACTCAGGTCATGGGTGCGTGCTTGATGGTGCCGGCATCATGCTTCCTCGGATTCGATGCAGGGATGCTCGTCCGCTCGTTCGGGACTCATCTTGATTTCTACGAGTGGGACAGGGCCGGGCGCCCTGATTCCTGGGAGTTCAGGGGATGGTCCCAGCCGAGAGGGGCAGACCTCGTGGGCGCCGCGATCGGGGCTCTCGTTCTCTCCGTATTCTTTCTTGCCTTGATGCTTCGATGACGAATTCAGCGGAGTTTCCCTCTGTTCACGCCGCGCCGACGTTCTGATGTGTACGCGAGGCAGACAAGTGGCCGGGCGGCAAGCGGGGCGCTGCTGTTGCTCACCGATGCAGACGGCATGCCGTCGGGCGCCTTCGCCGCGCCAGCGCGCACTACCAGAGCAAGCGCATCAAGCAGGTGTACTACGGCTGCAAGTCGGGAGCATACTGCAACTACAACCTGTACTATGTTGTCGCATGACACCGATGAGCAATCGTGTATGGCGAATCGTGACACCGAACGCGAAGTTCGTGTACTTCTTCGTGTCCGTGATTCTCATGGCGATGGTGTACGCGGCGCTGGCGGTCGCGCTCGGCGATCTGGCTGCGATCCTGGCTTCTGTGCTGCTCTCCGCGCTCGTGGTCGGTTGCGCAGCGAGGGTGTTCCGAGATCCAGATGTCGAGCCGTACGAGGCTCCGCGGGAACCGTGGCGGATGACGGCGCGACCAGCTTCCGGGTTCGTGTTCGGCGGGATCTTCGTTGCTCAGGCGTGCTGGATCGCTGTGAATGTGTCTCAGGAGCCCTATGCGTGGGCGTTCCTGCTCGGTGCCGCCGTGGATGTGCTGATCGCCACCATGTTCTTTCGTTCATCCTGGCGGCTGAGGATGATGCATCGGTAGTCACCGTTCGGTGCGACGCGGCTCTGCAGGTCTCGCGGCAGGACCCATGGTGGCCCCGTTGTTCGCCGTGGAGGCCACTTCGGTCGTTCGGTCATCGCGCCGGCTCGTCTCAGGAGCAGGTGGCGCCCCGCGCGGCACGTGAAGGCGATGTGATCGAGTCGTCGGCTTGCGTCGATGCGGTGGTTGGTCCGGGTCCGGCGTCCACACTCAGGCCGGCGGTTCCGGGTGCGGTGGAGCGTTGCCCTGAGGCGGACACCTCGACCTGTCCGCAGCCGGTCGCGGTGAACGTGATCGTGGCGGGGCCGGTGCAGCTGACCGTCGCGGTGCCGGATGCGTGTGCGCCGACCGAGGCCGGCTGCGGTGCCGGTGCGGGCGCCTGGTCTGGTTCGGGTGCTGACGCGGCGTTCGCGGCGGGGCCGGGGTCGACGCGAGGGGCTCGCGCCTCCGCGTCGTCGGCCGGATCTGCTCGGTCAGTCCGCGCGCCGAATCAGCGGAGAGCGCCTGCGCCGCGGTTGTCGAGCAGACGGAGACCGCGGTCACGAGATCCGGACCAGCTCGATGGGCAACAGCGCATCGCAGGCAGGGCACGAACTCACGTCGAAGCCCTCGTCGCGTCCCCTGCATCCGCGCGTCAGGCGCGCAGCGACGTCGATGTCGCTCCGCCAGCTGAGGTGCCCGTTCGGGACTCGCAGCGCAGGGGGGTCCTCGGACGGGCGTCGCGCAGTCGGTGCTGCCGGAGAAGCTCCGAGGGGTGGTGACCTGGACCGCGCGTGACGTCGTCGCGGCGGCTGCCGTCCTCGGCGTGGACGCCGGAAGCCTGCTCCGCAGGTCGAAGCGGCTGGAGACGCCGAAGACCCCCAGCAGCCGATGGCTACCGGGGGTCAGGTGCTCCCTCGACTGGACTCGAACCAGTAACCGTCCGATTAACAGTCGGATGCTCTGCCAATTGAGCTACGAGGGATCGCGCGGGGAAAACTCTAGCAGCCCCGCGGGGGTGGTCCGCACACCGCCGCCGGTGCCCGGACCGCGGTCTCAGGGCCGCAGCCCTGCGGCGCCCCGGACCCGGGCCTCGGCCTCGTCGAGCGTGGCGGAGACCTCGGGGTCGGACAGGTCGACGCGACCGGATCCGATCACCTGGGTGAACAGGTTGCCGCGCTCGCCGCTGCGCAGCACGACGCGCACGGGTCCGGCACCGGGCAGGGTGACGGTCTCCACGTGCACGACCGACGACTGCACCCGCTCCCGGAACGCCTGGGCGAACGCCACGGGGAGCGGCGGGGTGAGCGGGAGCTCCTCGACGGTCCCGGTGACCCAGTGCACGGTGATGGCCGCGGGGTCGGGCGTGAACGACGCCCGGTCGACGTCGGTCCACGGGTGCCGGGTGACGTCGCCCGCGGTCACGACGTAGAGGGCGCGGCGGGTCGCGGCGAGCCACCGGTCTCCCAGGACGGGGGCGGAGGCGAGCACCCTGTCGCCCGGGACGAGCTCGAGCGCGCGCAGCACGTCGTCGGGCAGGGTTCGGCGGCGGGAGAACATCGGCACGAGGCCCCACGGTAGTCGCCGTCGCCGGGAGTGCCGGTACGTGCCGCGGGTTCGCTAGCCTGGGCGCACCCTGGGGGCAGTAGCTCAGCCGGTCAGAGCAGCGGACTCATAATCCGTCGGTCGTGGGTTCAAGCCCCACCTGCCCCACCCCTGCATCCGGAGCGGAGCCGCGCGCCCGCGACGCCGGCCCCTACGGGTTGAGGTAGCTCGCCGGGTCCTGGTCGGTGCCCTGCGTCGGCGCGGAGCGCGCGACCTCCTCGTCGGAGATCTCGTCGTCGCGGACCTCGTCGACGTCCGGCTCGGTGACGGCGTCGGGGACGTCGTCGGGGGACGGTCCGGGGTTCTCGCTCATCGCAGGCTCCTTCGTTCGCGGGACGGGGGCTCCACGCTACGGCCGGCACCGGGGCGCCGCCTCCGGGCGCGGTGGGCTCCCGCCCGGATCCCGGGGCCTCGACGCGGGAGAGCGACGGCCGCCCCGCCGGGGTCCCGGCCCCGCGCCGCCGGGGTGGCCGGGCCGTCTCGTCGGTGCGATCGTGGGACGGGTGACCTGCCACCGCGGCAGCCTGTCTCCCCGAGCAGCGAGGGGGCCGTCCTCGTCCCAGGAGGCCGGGTATGACTTCCCGTTCGAAGAGCAGCCACAGCAGCACCGCGAAGGATTCCGCCCCCGCGCCGGAGGACCCGCGCAAGCCGGACTCGCCGGGCGACATCACGCGACCGTCGTGGATGTACGTGCTGCGCAAGACGCTGCGCGAGTTCCTCAAGGACCAGTGCACCGACCTGGCCGCCGCCCTGACGTACTACGCGGTCCTCGCGATGGCGCCGGCGCTGCTGGCGGTGGTCTCGCTGCTCGGCCTGGTGAGCGACCCGCAGAAGACGGTCGACCAGGTGCTCGAGATCGTCGGCGGGGTGGCGCCCGCCTCGGCGCTCACGACCGTCGAACCGGTCCTGCAGCGGCTCACGGAGGCGCCGTCGGCCGGTCTCGCGCTGGTGACGGGCCTGCTGGTCGCGCTGTGGTCCGCCTCCGGGTACGTCGCGGCGTTCAGCCGGGGCATGAACCGCGTGTACGAGATCGACGAGGGGCGCCCGGTCTGGAAGCTGCGCCCGGTCCTCCTGCTGGTCACCCTGGTCCTGGTGGTCATCGCCGTGCTCGTCGTGGTGGCGGCGGTGCTGTCCGGTGACGTCGCGCGCTCGGTCGGGGACGTCGTCGGCCTGAGCGGGACGGCGGTGACCGTGTGGAACATCGTCAAGTGGCCGGTCGTCGTGGCCCTGGTCGTCGTGGCCATCGCGATCCTGTACCACTTCACGCCGAACGTCCGGCAGCCGAAGTTCCGCTGGACCAGCGTCGGGGCGGTCCTCGCGCTGGTGGTCTGGCTGCTCGCCTCGCTCGGGTTCGGGATCTACGTCACCGGCTTCTCCAGCTACGACCGGACGTACGGGTCGCTCGCCGGGGTGATCGTGTTCCTGCTCTGGTTGTGGATCAGCAACCTCGCCCTGCTGTTCGGCGCCGAGCTGGACGCCGAGCTCGAGCGGGGTCGGCAGCTGCAGGGCGGCATCGAGGCGGAGCGCACGATCCAGCTCCCGCCCCGGGACACGCGCGCGAGCGAGAAGAAGCAGGCGCAGCAGGACGAGGACGTCCGCCGCGGCCGCGCGCTGCGCGAGTCCCGGGGTGCGCAGGACGACGACACCGGCCCGGAGCCACCGGACCGCCACTGAGCGGTGTCGCGCCGTGCCGGGTGGCTCCGCCCCGCCTGCCCCGCTGCGGTGGTCGCCCGACCGCGCCGGGCTTACCGTGACGGGGTGACGTCGCCCACCGGGCGGCAGCACACCCGGGCGTCGGAAGCCACGCCCTCCTCGAGAGCCACGTCGCGCCTCCCGCGCCGTGCCGTCCTCGAGACGCCTGGCGTCCGCCGGGCTCCCGCGTCCGCCGAGCGGACGCCTGCCGCGCACCGTCGCCCGAGGGGGCACGCGCATGGACTTCCACCGTCGGCGTCCGGTCGAGGAGATCGTCCCGGACGCGGGGGAACCCGCCCCGGCCGGCGTCCTGCGGGACGGGGCAGTCGCGGCCGCTGCGGCCCGGGCCGGTCCGGGCCGCCGGACGAGTCGCCGCACAGCGCCACGGCACACCACGTGCTGCGGTGCCACCCGCTGACCCCCTGAGTGGAGCCGGCCGAGCACGCACACCTGCACGAGCGAACGGGGACGACACGATGACGACCGATCAGACGGGTGGCACGACGACCGCCGCCGAGGCGAAGGACGAGGCCGGACGCCTCGCCCACTCGGCCGCGGACAGCGGTCAGGACCTGCTGCACGAGGTGAAGGACGAGGCGGGGGACGTGGTCGCCGAGGCCACCGGCCGGGCCCGCGACCTGCTCGGCCAGGCCCGCGCGGGCCTGGCGGGTCAGGCCTCCGAGCAGCAGACGCGTGCGGCGGCCGGCCTGCGGTCGCTCGGCGACGAGCTGGGGGGCATGGCCGAGGGCTCCGAGCAGGGCGGACCGGGCACCGACCTGGTCCGCCGGGTCGCCGACCGGACGACCTCGCTCGCGAGCTGGCTGGAGGACCGCGAACCGGGAGACGTCCTGAGCGAGGTCGCCGACTTCGCGCGACGCCGTCCCGGTGCCTTCCTCGCCCTCGCGGTCGGGGTGGGCGTGCTCGCCGGGCGGCTGACGCGGGCGCTGAAGGACGCCCCGGCCACCGGCACCGAGGAACGGGCGAGCGCAGGCCCGAGCCGCCCGGCGGGGGCGACGGCGGAGGCGACCACCGCCGACCTCACGGGCGTGCTCGGCGCCGGTGGTGCGGCCACCGGGTCCGAGACGGTGGGTGCCGGGCTCGGGGACGAGGGCGGCGGCCAGCACCGCGAGCCCGGTCCGGCGTGGGCTCCCGGGGGATCGTCCGGGGCCACCGCCCCGTCGGAGCAGGACGCCTGGGCCGCGAGCCGGCCGGACGCGGGGCCGGGTCCGGCCGCGGACGAGATGCCCGGCCGTGGGGCGGTCCCCGGTGACGCCGGCCCGCTGGCCGACGTGCCCGAGGACCGGCCGTGACCGGCCCGGGCGACCCGACCGTGGCGGCCGGACCCGCGGCGCCGCCACGCGGCCCCGCGCCCGCGCCGGACGAGGGGCGGCCCTCGCTCGGCGACCTGATCGGCGCCGTCACGCAGGACCTGTCGCTGCTGGTGCGCCAGGAGGTCGAGCTGGCCAAGGCCGAGCTCTCCGAGTCGGCCAGGCGGGCCGGCACGGGCAGCGGCCTGCTGGCCGGTGCCGGCCTGGCGGGGTACTTCGTCCTGCTGTTCCTGTCCGTGGCCTTGTGGTGGGGCCTGCCGATCGGCAGGGCGTGGTCCGCCCTGGTGGTGGCCGTGATCTGGGCCGTCGTCGCGGCCGTGCTCGCCCTGCGCGGCCGGGGTGAGCTGCGACGCGTCAAGGGTGCACCCCGCACCGCCGAGACCGTGAAGAAGATCCCGAACGCCCTGAAGGGCGACGAGGAGGCGAACCATGAGCGAGAGTCCTGAAGAGATCCGTCGGCGGATCGAGGAGACCCGGGCGGACCTGTCGGCGAACGTGGACGCCGTCGGCGACACGCTCGACCCCCGGCAGATCGCCCACCGGCAGGCCGACAGGGTCCGCAGCCGGGTGGACGCCGTGCGCGACCGGGTGATGGGCACCGTGCAGGACGTCCGCGGGTCGGGTGACGCGGGCGACTCGGTGCGCTCGGCCGCCGGGTCGGCGGTGCAGGACGCGAAGGACGCGCCCGGGGTGGTCGCGGAGAAGGCCCGGGGCAACCCGCTGGCGGCCGGGCTGATCGCGTTCGGCGTCGGCTGGCTGGCCTCGTCGTTGCTGCCGGCCTCCTCACGCGAGCAGCACGCCGCGCAGGCGGTCAAGGAGCAGGCGCAGGCTGCCCTGCCCGAGGTGAAGGAGGCGGCACGGCAGGTCGCGGACGACCTGCGTGCACCCGCTCAGGAGGCCGTGCAGGCGGTGAAGGACCGGGCTTCCGACGCCGCGGCCGAGGTGAAGGAGCACGGGACGCAGGCGGTCGCGGACCTGCGCGACCAGGCGCAGGACTCGGTGCAGCAGGTCCGGGAGGCCCCGCAGCAGGGCTGATCCGGGGGACCGCGGCCCGGCGCGCGGTGCCCGCTGCTCCTCGATCCGCTCGGCAGCGGGCACGCGCGACCGGCTGGACACCGACGACGGTCCTCCCGGGCGTCACTCCTCGAGGATGTCCGGGGGGACCCGCTCGGGGCCGGCCTCCGCCGGCCGCGGTCGGTCCTGGCGGTGCAGGTGCACGGCCACCAGGGCGATGTCGTCCTGCCCGGGGCCCGCGGGCAGCATCTCGAGCAGCCGGTCGCACAGCGCGTCCACGTCCAGGCCGGCGTGCTCCCGCAGGGCGTCCTGGAGCTCGGCCAGTCCGTCGCGGAGCGACCGGTCCCGCCGCTCGATCAGCCCGTCGGTGTAGAGCAGCAGCGTCGACTCCCGGTCCAGGACCACCACGCTGTCGGTCCGGGGGCTGTCGGCGTCCACCCCGAGGAGCCGGCCCGTGGGGACCGCGTGGAGCGGCAGGACGCTGCCG
>DAMBCY010000195.1:0-7079 GCA_032056255.1 Cellulomonas sp.
GCCCCGCGCCTGCCGCCCCCGCGGTGCCCGCTCAGGCACGCTGAGCACCGACCCGGCCGGCCGGCTCCCACCCCCGTGAGCCGGCCGGCCGACACCCCCTGACTGCCAGCCGGAGCAGCCGATGCAGCCGCACGTCCCCGACCTCAGCACCGCCGCCGCGCTCGAGCAGTCGGCCCGCCAGGACCCCGCCGCCCCGAGCCTCGTCTACGGCGGCACCGTCACCACCGCCGCGACCCTCCTGGGTCAGGTCCGCGCCCTCGCCGGCGCGCTCGCGGCCGCGGGGGTGCGCCCCGGCGACCGGGTCGCGCACGTCGGGCGGAACAGCGCCGCCCTGGTCCTCGCGCTGCTCGCCTGCGGCCCGCTGCGGGCGGTCGCGGTGCCCCTCGGGTTCCGGGCCTCCGCCACGGAGCTCGCCGGGCTGCTGGAGCGCACCGAGCCGGCCGTCGTCGTGGCGGAGCCGGGGCACGTGCCGGCGGTCCGGGCGTGGCGGGACGGCACCCCCGGCACGCCGGTGCTGGTCGAGGTCGACGACGACCCGCTCGCCGGGCCCGCCGTCGCCGCCCCCGGGTGGCTCGCGTGGTCGGCGCTGCTCGCCGACGGCGCGCACGGGCCGGGGCTGCCCGCCGCGGCGCGCGCGTACCCCGACGACCCGGCCCTCGTCCTGTTCACCTCCGGGTCCTCCGGGGTCCCGAAGGGCGTCGTCCTCAGCCACGCCAACCTCTGGTGGAGCGCGTCCGGGGCGTCCGCCGCGCTCGACACCGGCCGGGACGCCGTGACGCTGGCCGTCGCGCCCCTGTCGCACATCGGCGGCCTGAACGGCCTCGCGCTGCCGACGCTCGCCGCGGGCGGCACCGTCGTGGTTCGGCGGGCGTTCGACGCCGACGCCGTGCTCGACGACATCGCGCGCCTCGGCATCACCTCCCTGTTCGGCGTCCCGGCGATGTACGCGGCGCTCGCCCGCTCGCCCCGGTTCGCGAGCACGGACCTGCGCAGCCTGCGGACCGCCCTCGTCGCCGGCGCCCCGTCCGGCGAGCGGCTGCTGCGCACCTACCTCGACCGCGGCGTCCCGCTGCAGCAGTCCTGGGGCATGACCGAGACCGCCCCCGCCTGCACCTGCGTGCCGCGCGCCCAGGTGGCCGGTCGCGGCAGCACGGTCGGCCACCCGCTCGCCCACGTCGCGCTGCGCCTGGTCGACGTCGCCACCGGTGCCGACGTCACCGAGCCCGGCGAACCCGGGGAGATCTGGGTGTCCGGCCCCCAGGTGACCGCCGGCTACTGGCGTGACCCCGAGGCGACCGCCCGCGCGTTCCCCGAGCCCGGGTGGCTGCGCACCGGCGACGTCGCCGTCCGGTACGCCGACGGCTGCTACCAGGTGCGCGGCCGGATCGGCGACGTCGTCAACACCGGCGGGGAGAAGGTGCACCCCGCCGAGGTCGAGGCCGCCGTCGACGGCTGCCCCGGCGTCGAGGCGTGCGCGGTCGTCGGGCTGCCCGACGAGACCTGGGGCGAGGTGGTCACCGCGGTGGTCGTCGCGGCACCCGGGACCGCGCCCACGCTGGAGGCCGTGCGCGCCCACGCGGCCCGCACGATCGGGCGGCACAAGCTGCCGCGACGGCTGCTGCTCGTCGACGCGCTGCCCGCCACCGGCACCGGGAAGGTCGACCGGGGGCGGATCCGCGAGCTGGCCGCGCGTCTCCCGCTCCCGGTGTAGCCGCCCCGCCAGGTCGGGGATCTCCGACGCCGTGCCGGGCGGGGTGCCTCGACCTCACCGGAACCCCTCGACCTCGCCGCCTCGCGCGCGCCTCAACCGACGTCGCCGACGGGCACCAGGCCTCCGGCGGTCGTCTCGGCCCCCACGAGGGCGGACAGGTTCCCGGAGAAGGACCCGACCCACCACCGGTCGCCGTACCGGTTCAGCTGGAGGATCAGCAGGTACTCCCCCTCCGGCGTCCCGAGCCGGGCGACCTGGAAGTCCACCTGGTCGGCACCCCAGGCCCGCACCTGCTGCGCGATGTTCTCCTGGTTCTGCTCGCCCTCGAAGGTCGCCGCGAGCTCCGGGTACGCAGACCGCCAGTCGACGAGGTTCGCGGAGCCGATCCGCGCGAAGGCGGTGCCGTCGAACGTCGCCGCGAGCTGGTCGTTGAGGGCCTGGGCGGAGCCGTCGGATCCGACGACGCGCGCGGACCCGTCGAACGCGGGGTCGGACAAGGTGAGGTACTGGTAGTAGACGGCCCAGGACATCGCGCTGAGGTGCAGCCGGGCGTTGAGGCCGTCGTTCAGGTCGGCGCGCGGCAGCGCCGGGTCGCTCACGGGTGTCCACCCCTGCGCCCGCTCGACCTGCTGCGCGCCCTCGGCGTGCTCGCCGTAGGTCTCGACCGCGAACGTGCGGATCATCGAGGGGACGTCCGAGCTCGTCATGGCCGCCAGGTACGCCTCCGCCGCCTTCTCGGCGGTGGCGTAGCCGGGGCCCTCGATGCGGTCAGCGGACCCGTTCCCGACCGAGACCGCACCGACGACGACGAGCAGCACCGCGGCGACCAGCGCGGCGACCAGCGCAGCCGCCGCCCCGACGAGCGCGGAGCCGAGGTACCGCGACCGGGAGGGGGCGGGCGCGCCGACCTGCGCCCCGGCCGGGGCGCCGCACCGCGTGCAGGCTCGAGCCCCCGGCGCCAGCTGGTCTCCGCACGCTGCGCACCACATGGACTGCTCCTCACCGTGTCCGCATCCAGAACCCGGCCCACGATGGCGGATCCGGGCGACCGGTCGCGGTCGAGCTGCCGTTCGGCTCTGTTCGGGCTTCTGCCCCGGAGGCGCACCCGCGCGGGACCGACCGGCGGGGACGGGGGCTCACGGCGCCACACCGGGCGGGGCACCCGACCTCGCCGGGCCCGCCGGCCCCGGAGCCCGCCCGCCGCCCGGCGCGCTGCTAGCGTCGGCCCGACGGTGCCGGGCGACGGGGCTCGGTGCCCGGGGCGGTGAGCGGGGGGCTCGGGTGGACGCGGACGTCGTGGTCGTGGGCGGAGGGCTGGCCGGACTGGTCGCGGCCGACGAGCTGGTCCGCGCCGGGCGGCGCGTGACGCTGGTCGAGCAGGAGAGCCCCGCGAACCTCGGGGGTCAGGCGTACTGGTCGTTCGGCGGCATCTTCCTGGTCGGCAGCCCGATGCAGCGGCGGATGGGTGTGCGCGACTCGCTCGACCTCGCCTGGCAGGACTGGCAGGGCAGCGCGGCCTGGGACCGGCTCGACGGCGAGCACCCGGAGGACCTGTGGGCGCGGCGGTGGGGCCGGGCGTTCGTCGAGTTCGCCGCGGGTGACGCGCTGCCGTGGCTGCGGGAGCGCGGCGTGCGGTTCACGCCCGTGGTCGGCTGGGCGGAGCGCGGCGACGGGCGTGCCGGCGGGCACGGCAACTCGGTGCCGCGGTTCCACGTGCCGTGGGGGACCGGCACGGGGATCAGCGAGCCGTTCGCCGACCGGGTGCGGGACGCCGCGGCGGACGGCCGGCTCACGCTGCTGTTCCGGCACCGGGTGGACGGGTTCGTGCGCGACGGCGACGCGGTGACCGGGGTGCACGGCGCGGTGCTCGCCGAGGACGACGCACCGCGCGGGGTGGCGACGAACCGGACGGTCGTCGGGGACTTCACCCTGACGGCGTCCGCGGTGGTGCTGGCGAGCGGCGGCATCGGCGGCGACCACGAGCGGGTCCGGCGATGGTGGCCCGAGCGGCTCGGCACCCCGCCGGCGCACATGCTCACGGGGGTGCCCGCGTCCGTCGACGGCCGCGTGCTCGACCTCGCGGACGCCGCCGGCGTGCGCCTGGTCAACCGCGACCGCATGTGGCACTACACCGAGGGCATCGCGAACTGGGACCCCGTCTGGCCCGGGCACGGCATCCGCATCCTGCCCGGGCCGTCGTCGCTGTGGCTCGACGCGCTCGGCCGCCGGCTCCCGCCGCCGGGGCTGCCCGGGCACGACACCGTCGGGACCCTGCGGCTGCTGCGCACCGACCCGGACCTCGCGCCGTTCGACCACTCCTGGTTCGTGCTGACCCAGAAGATCATCGAGAAGGAGCTCGCCCTGTCGGGCTCCGAGCAGAACCCGGACGTCACGGGCCGCGACTACCGGCTGCTGCTGCGGACCCGGCTCGGCCGGGGCGCGCCGCCGCCCGTCGAGGCGTTCAAGGAGCGCGGCGAGGACTTCGTCGTCGCGGACACGCTGCCGGAGCTCGTCGCCGGGATGAACCGGCTCACGGGTGGCGCGCCGACGCTCGACCCGGTCGCGATCGAGCGGCAGGTGCGGGAGCGGGACGCGCAGCTGGCGAACCCGTTCGCGAAGGACGCGCAGGTGCTGAGCATCCGCAACGCCCGGCGCTACCGCGGGGACCGGCTGATGCGCGTCGCCACGCCGCACCGGCTGCTCGACCCCGCGGCCGGTCCGCTGGTCGCCGTGCGGCTGCGGGTCATCACGCGCAAGACCCTCGGCGGGATCCAGACCGACCTCGACGGGCGGGCGCTCGGTCACGACGGGCGGCCGGTGCCCGGCCTGTACGCGGCGGGGGAGGCCGCGGGGTTCGGCGGCGGCGGGGCGCACGGGTACGGGGCGCTGGAGGGGACGTTCCTCGGCGGGTGCCTGTTCACCGGGCGCACCGTCGGGCGCGCGCTGGCGCGCTCGCTCTGACGGGCCGGGCGTCGTCCGCCCCCTGACCCGCGCGCCCCGGTCGTCGCCCGCACGAGGTTGCAGGACGTCGGGGTCTCACGGCCGCGAAACCGCTATGTCCTGCAGGTTCGTCGATCGGGGTGGCCGGGCGGGCCGGCGGACGGGCGGGTCAGTCGCCCAGGCCCGTGCCGACCTTGCGCGCCGCGGCGACCCAGTCGTGGTCGAGCGGCACCCGCTTGACCTTGCCCGCGACCTCGGCCAGCGGCACGAGCTCGGTCCCGTCGCCCCGCGCCGCGACCATGACCCCGCCCTCGCCGCGCGCGACCGCGTCGGCCGCCGCCGCGCCCAGCCGCGTCGCGAGGATGCGGTCCGCCGCGCAGGGGGTCCCGCCGCGCTGCACGTAGCCGAGGATCGTCACGCGGCTCTCGAGCGACGTCGCGGCCTCCAGCTCCCGGGCCAGCCGGAAGGTGTGCTCGCGCTGGTCGTCCTCGACGTGCCGCAGGTGCGCCTTCGCGGCGCGCAGCTGCTCGGGGGTCCGGGCGGCCTTGACCAGCAGGCGCGCGGCCTCGTAGTCGGCGGTGTCGTCGACGTCCCGCGCCCCCTCGGCGACCGCGACGACGCTGAAGCTGCTGCCGCGTGCGGTGCGGGCGCGGATCGTCTCGGCGATCGACTCGACCGTGTACGGGATCTCCGGGATGAGGATGATGTCCGCGCCGCCGGCGATGCCCGCGCCGAGCGTCAGCCAGCCGGCCCGGTGGCCCATGATCTCCGTGAGGATGATCCGGTGGTGGCTGTGGGCCGTCGAGTGCACCCGGTCGATCGCGTCGGTGGCGATCTCGGTCGCCGTGGCGAACCCGAACGACGTGTCCGTGCCGGCGATGTCGTTGTCGATGGTCTTCGGCAGGTGCACGACGTTCAGCCCCGCCTCGACCAGGCGCAGCGCGTTCTTCGCCGTCCCGCCCCCGCCGAGCACCACCAGGCAGTCCAGGCCCTGCGCGTGGTAGTTCTCCACGACCGTCGGGACCATGTCGCGGGTCTCGCCGTCCTCACCGACCCAGCGGTGCACCTTGTCCCGGCTGGTGCCGAGGATCGTGCCGCCCACGGTGAGGATGCCGGACAGCGCGGCCCCGTCGAGGGGCTGGTGCCGGTCCTCGACGAGTCCGGTGATGCCGTCGCGGTAGCCGATCAGCTCCATGCCGTGGTGGCCGATCGCGGACTTGCCGAACCCGCGGATCGCCGCGTTCAGGCCGGGGCTGTCCCCGCCCGCGGTGAGGATGCCGACGCGCTTCGTCGTGCTGGTGCTCATCGGTCCTCCGGGTGGCGGGGTGGAGCGGGCGGACCGAACCTACCAACGACCGTCCGGGCGCGGTCGCCGCGGGGATCGACCGTCAGACCCAGGACGCGGACGAGCCCGAGTAGGCACCCCGGTACGACCCGGTGCGCAGCCGGATGAGGTTGCGCTTCACGTCGTACGCGAGCATCCGCCACTCCGGCAGCGTCCAGCGCCGCATCACCACGCCCGCCGCCCGGACGCGCTGCACCGGCGGTGCGGGTGCCACCAGCGCCTCCGCGAGCAGCCGGTAGGTCAGGTACCACTGCGGGAACGCCACCGGGCGCCGGAACGACGGGTCGAAGCTGCGCACCTGCACCACCGGGTCCGCACCGGCGGCCTTGCTGTTCTGCTGGTCGTGCCGGCGGCAGAGGAACAGCCGGTCGGGCACCGGCGCCCACTGCGTGCGCAACGCCGACCGCAGCCCCAGCACCATGTCCCCGCCGAAGAACGGCGGGTGACCGCCGAGCGCGCGCAGCGCCGCCGTCCGGTGCACCCCGCCCCACGCGATCGCCTGGCAGCCGGACCGCCGCAGCAGCAGGTCCACCCGGGCCGGCGCGTCCAGCCCGTCGAGCGACAGCCCCTCGTCGTCCATGTGCCCGACCACCGCGCCGTCCGGGCCGATCAGCGTCACCCGCGGGAACGCGACGTCCGCGTCGGGACGCCCGGCGAGCGCGTCCCGGCAGGCGACCAGGTGCCGGGGCGTCACCACGTCGTCCGCGGCGTGCCACATGAACAGCGGTGCGCGGGCCAGCTCCAGGGTGCGGTTGAAGTTCCGCGGCACGCCCCGGTTCTCCGGGGCGCGCACGTACCGGAACCGCGGGTCGGCGTCCACGAACGACCGGGCGATGTCCGGTGTCGCGTCCGTGGACGCGTTGTCCGAGACGATCACCTCGATGTCGGCGAGGTCCTGGTCGCGCAGGGCGGTGAGGGCCTCGGCGAGGTAGCGCTCGCCGTTGTAGACCGGGACGCCGACGGAGAGCTCTGGCGTGCCGGACCCGTCCGCGTGCGGCATGGCTGCCCCCTGGTGGCCCCCTGCGGGCCCGGGTCCGGTGCACGGCGGTGGACGCGGGCTCCTGGAGGCCGAGCGTAGTCCGG
>DAMBCY010000195.1:7089-7343 GCA_032056255.1 Cellulomonas sp.
CCCGGTTCGGGAGGGTGGGTGGGTGCGGGGTGCGAGCGCGGTCCCGGGGGGCGGGGTGGGGATCCGGTTTGGGGAGCGGCGCTGTGGCCTGTACTCTCTTCTACGGCCCTCGGGCCAGGCGCCCGTAGCTCAATGGATAGAGCATCTGACTACGGATCAGAAGGTTGGGGGTTCGAGTCCCTCCGGGCGCACGCAAGGCAACGGCACCCCTCGGGGTGTCGTTCGCCGTTTCCGGGGCCGGTCGAGCCGTCGAG
>DAMBCY010000196.1:0-7314 GCA_032056255.1 Cellulomonas sp.
GTTCGTCGCCCGCTACCTGTGCGGTGACCGGCACCCCCGCCGCCTGTACGAGCCGGCGGGCCCCGTGCCGGTGCCGCTGGCGGTCCTGCCCGTCGTGGCGCTGCTCGTGCTCGCCGCGGCGGCCCGCTCGGTCCCGCTCGCCGCGGCGGTGCTCGTCTTCGCCCCCGCCCACGTCGCCCTGGCCCGTGACGCGTGGTCCCGGCTCGCCCGCCCGGCGCCGGCCTGATCGCACGGCGGATCGCGGGCGCGGTCCCGTCGGGGAGACTAGGGGGAGCAACCGCCACCGTCACGAGGAGTCCACCGTGCCCCAGGGAACCGTCCGCTGGTTCGACGCCGAGCGGGGGTTCGGCTTCCTCGCCCTCGGCGACGACGCCGAGGACCTGTTCGTCCACGCGTCCGCGATCGTCGGCAACGACGACGGGACGCGGTCGCTCCGGGAGGGGCAGGCCGTCGAGTTCGAGATCGGCGAGGGGGACCGCGGCCCGATCGCCCGCCGCGTCCGCGTCACCGGCGACCTCCCCGCCGACGCGTCGCTGGGCGTGCTCGGGACGGTCACCTGGTACGAGCCGGCCAAGGGCTACGGGTTCGCGACGGTCGACGGCGGCGACGCCGAGATCTTCGTGCACAGCTCCGCGATCGTGGGCGGCGGCGTCATCACGGAGGGGCAGCGGGTCGCGTTCCTGGTCGTCGAGGGGGAGAAGGGGCCGCAGGCCGACCACCTGCTGCCGCTCGGCGCCGACGCGGGCCGGGCCGGTGAGCACGGCGCCGACGCGGTGCCGGACGGCGCCGACGGCACCGTGACCTGGTACGACGCCGGCAAGGGCTTCGGCTTCGTGACGCCGGACGACGGCGGCCAGGACGTCTTCGTGCACGCCCGCGCCCTGGGCGGGGACCTCGCCGAGCTGGTCGAGGGCGACCGCGTGAGCTACCGCCTCTCCGAGGGGGAGAAGGGACAGCAGGCCCAGGGCGTGCGGCTGGTCGGCGGCTCCAGGCCCCGTGGCGGTCGCCCCGCGCCCGGGCGCGGCGGGTCCGGTCGCCCTTCGGGCGGCCACGCCCCGGCCCGTGGCGGCGAGGGCGTGGTGTCGCGCTACGACGCGGACCGCGGCTTCGGCTTCATCACGCCGGACGACGGCGGACCGGACCTGTTCGTGCACGTGTCGGTCGTGCGGGACGGCGAGGTGCTGTACGCGGGCGACCGGGTCCGGTTCCAGGTGCGGCAGAGCGACCGGGGGCCGCAGGCGGACCGGGTGGACCTGGTCTGAGCGGGGCGGCACCGCCCGGACGGGGCGGCACCGCCCGCGTCACCCGGAGCCACCGGCCGAGCAGGCTCGGGTGCTCCGGGTGCAGGTCGTCGCGCCAGGAGCCGATCCGCCGCCAGGGCGCCGGTGCCGGGTCCGGGCCCGGGGCCCAGGGCCGCTGCGCGTCGTGGGAATGCGCCGGGTCTCCCGGAAGTTGAGCCAGGTGGACTCAAGTTCGGCATCGCGGAGTTGCCAGCGCGGCGACCGCGTCGCAGACTTGAGCGCAGCAGGCTCAAGGCGCCACGCCTCGACCGGCCACGGTCCCCGGCGCCGGGTACACGCAGCACGACGAAGGAGCACAGACATGGCACGAGCAGTCGGCATCGACCTGGGCACCACCAACTCGGTGGTCGCCGTCCTCGAGGGCGGGGAGCCCACGGTCATCGCCAACGCGGAGGGCTCGCGGACGACCCCCTCGGTCGTCGCGTTCTCCAAGACCGGCGAGGTCCTCGTCGGCGAGGTCGCCAAGCGGCAGGCCGTCACGAACGTCGACCGGACCATCTCGTCCGTCAAGCGGCACGTGGGCACGGACTGGTCCGTCGAGATCGACGACAAGACGTACACCGCGCAGGAGATCTCCGCGCGCGTGCTCGGCAAGCTGAAGCGCGACGCCGAGGAGTACCTGGGCGAGCCCGTCACGGACGCCGTCATCACCGTCCCGGCGTACTTCAACGACGCCGAGCGCCAGGCCACCAAGGACGCCGGCCAGATCGCCGGCCTCAACGTCCTGCGCATCGTGAACGAGCCGACCGCGGCGGCCCTGGCCTACGGCCTGGAGCGCGGCAAGGAGGACGAGCTCATCCTCGTCTTCGACCTCGGCGGCGGCACGTTCGACGTCTCCCTGCTCGAGGTGGGCAAGGACGACGACTTCTCGACCATCGAGGTCCGCGCGACCTCCGGCGACAACCGCCTCGGCGGCGACGACTGGGACAACCGGATCGTCGACTGGCTGGTCGGCCAGGTGAAGAACGGCACGGGCGTCGACCTGTCGAAGGACAAGATCGCGCTGCAGCGCCTGCGTGAGGCGGCGGAGCAGGCCAAGAAGGAGCTGTCCTCCGCGACCAGCACCAACATCAGCCTGCAGTACCTCTCGATGAGCGAGAACGGCCCCATCCACCTGGACGAGAAGCTCACCCGCGCGCAGTTCCAGCAGATGACGGCCGACCTGCTCGAGCGGACCAAGGCGCCGTTCCAGGCGGTCATCCGGGACGCCGGCATCAAGGTGTCCGACATCGACCACATCGTGCTGGTCGGCGGCTCGACCCGCATGCCCGCCGTCGCCGACGTGGTGCGCGAGCTCACCGGCGGTCGCGAGCCGAACAAGGGCGTGAACCCGGACGAGGTCGTCGCCGTCGGCGCCGCGCTCCAGGCCGGTGTCATCAAGGGCGACCGCAAGGACGTCCTGCTGATCGACGTGACCCCGCTCAGCCTCGGCATCGAGACCAAGGGTGGCGTGATGACCAGGCTCATCGAGCGCAACACGGCCATCCCGACCAAGCGCAGCGAGATCTTCTCGACCGCCGAGGACAACCAGCCGTCCGTGCTGATCCAGGTGTTCCAGGGCGAGCGCGAGTTCGCACGGGACAACAAGCCGCTGGGCACGTTCGAGCTGACCGGCATCGCACCGGCCCCGCGCGGCGTCCCGCAGGTCGAGGTCACCTTCGACATCGACGCGAACGGCATCGTGCACGTGTCCGCCAAGGACCGCGGCACGGGCAAGGAGCAGTCGATGACGATCTCCGGCGGCTCCGGCCTGCCGAAGGACGAGATCGACCGCATGGTCAAGGAGGCCGAGGCGCACGCCGCCGAGGACAAGCAGCGTCGTGAGGAGGCGGAGACCCGCAACTCCGCCGAGCAGCTCGTCTACTCCACCGAGAAGCTGCTCACCGACAACGACGAGAAGCTGCCCGAGGAGGTCAAGACCGAGGTGAAGGCGGCCGTCGACGACCTGAAGAAGGCGCTGGAGGGCGAGGACCTGGCGGAGGTCACGGCCAAGCAGACGGCGCTCGTCACGGCGAGCCAGAAGATCGGCGAGGCGCTGTACTCGGCGAACCAGCAGGCCCCGGCCGACGCCGCGGACGAGCCGGCCGCCGACACGTCGTCCGACGACGACGTGGTCGACGCCGAGATCGTCGACGACGAGAGCGACCAGAAGTGAGCAGCGCGCACACCCCGCCCCCGGGGTCCGGGCAGCCGGACCCCGAGGAGGGGCCCCGCGTGACCGACAAGCGCCGGGTCGACCCCGAGACCGGGGCCGTCCGGCAGCCCACCGCGGAGGAGGCCGTGCTGGCCGAGGCCGAGGCCGCCGCGAGCGCGGCGGAGGAGTCCGTCGTGCTCGAGGGGCTGGTCGAGGCGCAGAAGCTGGCCGCCGAGCGCCTGGACGAGCTCCAGCGCCGCAACGCGGACTACTACAACCTCGAGCAGCAGTACTCCGGGTACGTGAAGCGGTCGAAGGCCGAGGCCCTGGCCGCCCGGGACCAGGGCGTCGCCTCGGTCGCCGAGGCGCTCATCAGCGTCCTGGACGACATCGAGCTCGCCCGGCAGCACGGCGACCTGGTCGGCCCGTTCGCGTCGATCGCCGAGAAGCTCGAGGGCACCCTCGGCCGGTTCGGCATCGAGCGCTACGGCGCGGCGGGCGAGCCCTTCGACCCGCAGGTGCACGAGGCGCTCATGCACGGGCACTCCGCCGACGTGACGGAGCCGACCGTGCAGCAGGTGCTGCAGCCCGGCTACCGGATGGGCGAGCGGGTCGTCCGCGCCGCCCGGGTGGCGGTCGTCGACCCCGAGGCGTGACCGGCAGGATGAGGACCCGGCCGGGCGCGCGCTCGGCCGGGTCCCGCCCGCGGCCCCGGTCGCGGGACGGGCACGAGACAGAACGAGAGGAGGCGTCGTGAGCGGTCAGGACTGGCTGGAGAAGGACTTCTACGCCGTGCTCGGCGTCCCCCAGGACGCGGACGCGGCCGCGATCAAGAAGGCCTACCGCAAGCTCGCCCGCACCATGCACCCGGACCACAACCCCGGGGACGCGGTCGCGGAGGCGAAGTTCAAGGAGGTCGGCGAGGCCTACGCCGTGCTGTCCGACCCCGAGCAGCGCCAGCAGTACGACCAGCTGCGGGCCATGGCCGGCGGTGCGCGGTTCCGCGCGGGCGCCGGCGGTCCCGGCGGGGCGCAGACGGGCGGGTTCGAGGACCTGTTCGGCGGCGTGTTCGGCGGTGCCCCGGGCGGGGGCCGCGTGCGGTTCCCGCAGGGTGCCGGAGGAGCCGGCCAGAACGGCGGGTTCGAGGACATCCTCGGCGGGCTGTTCGGCGGCGGGGGCTTCGGCCAGACCCGCACCGCCCGCCGCGGCGCGGACCTGTCCGCCGTGACCACGCTGCCCTTCCGGCAGGCGGTCACCGGCTCGACCGTCGCGCTCGGCGTCGAGGGACGCACCGTCAAGGCGCGCATCCCCGCCGGCGTGCGGGACGGGCAGAAGATCCGGCTGCGCGGCAAGGGCCGCCCCGGGGAGCACGGCGCGCCCGCCGGGGACCTCGAGGTCACCGTGCGCGTGACGCCGCACCCGGTGTTCGCGCTCGACGGCAGCAACCTGCGGGTGACCCTGCCGGTGGCGTTCGACGAGGCCGCGCTGGGCGCCGAGGTGCTCGTCCCGACCCTCGACGGCGGCACGGTCCGGCTCAAGGTGCCCGCCGGCACCCCGTCGGGGCGGACGCTGCGGGTCAAGGGCCGCGGGGTCGCGACCGCGGACGGCACCGGCGACCTGCTGGTCACCGTGCAGGTGGTCGTCCCGCAGCGGCTCAGCGGGGCGGCCAAGGAGGCCGTGCAGGCGTTCGGCATCGCGACGTCCGGCGAGGACCCGCGCGCCGAGCTGCTGGCCCGGGCGCGCGAGTAGCGGCAGCGGGGCCGGACGGACCCCGGCCGGGGCGGATCCCGGACCGATCGAGCAGCGGGAGGTGCGATGGCGGCGTCGATGGATGCCCAGGTCTACGTGATCTCGGTGGCCGCCGAGCTCGCCGGGATGCACCCGCAGACCCTCCGGCAGTACGACCGGCTCGGGCTCGTGCAGCCCGGCCGGACCCGCGGGCGGGGGCGGCGGTACTCGCTGCGGGACATCGCCACGCTCCGCGAGGTGCAGCGGCTCTCCCAGGAGGAGGGCGTGAACCTCGCGGGGATCAAGCGGATCCTCGAGCTCGAGTCCGAGGTCGAGCGGCTGCGCCGGCAGGTCGAGTACCTGCGGGCGTTCGCCGAGCCCGGCCGGCGGGTGTTCGCGGCGCACCCCTCGGGGGACGTCGTCGCGGTGGGGCCGACCGGGCGCGGCCAGCGCCGGCGGGCCGAGCCCCTCGACGACGCGGAGCGGCAGGCCGGGGCGATCGTGCTGTGGCGGCCCGGGCCGCGCTGACCCGGCGCCGGCAGTCGCCGACGTGCGGAGCGGAGAGCCCCGCCGGGCGCGCGCCATCTCGGCGGGTTCGGCGCGCCGCGCGGGGTCAGCGGTGGTGCGGCGGCTGCGGGTACAGCACGTGCTCGGTGTGGTGCAGCACGTTCGTCACCAGGGCCGCGACGTGCTCGTCCGGCTGCCCGTAGTACATCGTCGTGCCGTCCCGGCGGGACGTGACCAGCCGCCCGGCGCGCAGCCTCGCCAGGTGCTGCGACACCCCGGGGCCGGGCCGGTCGAGGGCGGTCGCGATGGCCGTCACGGACATCTCGGTGCCGTCGAGCATCGCGAGGATCGCCAGCCGGGTGCGGTCCGCGAGCAGCCGCAGCACCTCGACGGCGTGGTCGAGGTCGGCGTCCGGGGGCGGCGCGGTGCGCGGCGGGGTGGGCACGAGCGTCATGATCGCACCTGCGCGTCCTGCGGGTCGGTCCTCGACCCGGCAGCGGCGCGGGGCCAGAGCGCCGCACCCGTCGCGGTCGCGGCCGCCGCGACCCCGGCGAGCAGCAGCGCGGTCGTCCCCGGCCCGGCCGCGCCCGTGCCGCCGAGCCAGCCGGCCAGCGGGTAGGTCAGCAGCCAGCACGCGTGCGACAGCGAGAACAGCCCGGCGAACGCCGCCGGGAGGTCGCGGGCGGGGACGCTGCGCCGCACGATCCGCCCGACCGGGGTCTCGACGGCCGACCACCCGATGCCGACGAGCACCCAGAGCACCCCGACGGCGACGAGCCCGGCCGTGCCGCCGCAGCGGAGCGCGAGCGGCACGAGCGCCGTCGCGACCGTCAGCAGCGCCGCCCCGCCGAGCATCACGTGCCGCTCGTCGACCCGGCGCAGCACGCGGGGCAGGAGGATCGCGGCCGTCATCGACCCCGCGCCGTTCGCGGCGAGCAGCACCGCGACCGCGCCCTCGCCCGCCCCGAGGGTCCCGCGGGCGATCACGACGGTCTGCACCAGCACGAACGCCCCGGCGGCGGCGACCGCGAGGTGGAGCGCGAGCACCGGGCGCAGCGCCGGGGTGCGGACCAGGAGCGTGGCGCCACGACGGGCGCGCCGCCCGAACGGCTGCCCGGGTCCGTCGTCGTCGGCCACGCCGGCCTCGTCGCGGGCCCCGGCCCCCGGCCGCGCGGGGACCGCCGTGGTCAGCACGAGGGCCGCGGACGCCGCGAAGCCCACCGCGGTGCCGCCGAACAGCGCCACCGACGGGACGACCAGCAGCAGCGCCGCGGCGAGCACGGGCGACAGCACGGCCTCGAGGTCGTACGCCAGCCGGGACAGCGACAGCGCGGCGGTGTAGTCGTCCTCGTCGGGCAGCACGTCCGGGATCACGGACTGGAAGGTCGGGGTGAAGGTCGCGGAGGCCGCCTGCAGCACGAACACCAGGACGTAGACCTGCCAGACCTCGCCGACGAACGGCAGCCCCAGCGCGCCGACGAGACGGAGCACGTCCGCACCGACGAGGACGCGCCGCCGCGGCAGGCGGGCGACCGCCGCGGCGGCGACGGGGGCGACCAGCACGTACGCGACCATCTTGACGGCCAGCGCGGTGCCGAGGACGGCGCCGGCGTCCGCGCCGGCGAGGTCGTAGGCGAGCAGCCC